>JADGPD010000029.1 GCA_017882615.1 Thermoleophilia bacterium | reverse complement strand
CGCGCCGCGCGAGGCGCGCATCGCGTCCATCGCCTCCTCCCAGCGAGCCGGGTTGCCGATGCGGATCGCGCTGGCGATCGTCTCGGGCTCTGCGACCGGCGCTCCGTTCACGAGCGGCGCGGCCCCCTCGGCCTGGAAACCGAACAGCCGCGGCGCCGCGCCGGCCTCGACGAAGCCCTTCCAGTAGGCGGTGATGTTGCCGGCGTTGCCGACCGGGATGCAGTGGATGTCGGGCGCGTCGCCGAGCACGTCCACGATCTCGAAGGCGCCCGTCTTCTGCCCCTCGATACGGTAAGGGTTGATCGAGTTGACGATCTCGAGCCCGGCCTTCTCGCCCAGCTCGCGCACGATCTCGAGCGCGCGGTCGAAGTTGCCGCGGATCTCGAGCACGCGTGCGCCGTAGGCGAGCGCCTGGGCCATCTTGCCGAGCGCGATCTTGCCCTCGGGCACGAGCACGGCGCAGGTCATGCCGGCGCGACCGGCATAGGCCGCGGCCGAAGCGGAGGTGTTGCCGGTGGAGGCGCAGATGACGGCCGGCGCCTTGCGCTCGAGCGCCTTAGAGATGGCCATCGTCATGCCGCGATCCTTGAAGGAACAGGTTGGATTGAGACCCTCGAACTTGAGCCAGACCCTGGCGCCGACGCGCTCGGAAAGACGCGGCGCCTCGATCAGCGGCGTACCGCCTTCGAGCATCGTCACGACCGGGGTCGTTTCCGAGACGGGCAGGAAGGGCCGGTACTCTTCGATGACCCCCCTCCAGCCCGCTCTCACAGCGGGTTCATGCGTCGTGGTCATGCCGTCGAAGGTAGCACACGCCCGGAAAAGCCGGGGCGCCCGGAAGTTCCCGCTCAGATCTCCGTTTCCGTCCGTCTAGTCAAGCCCCTGACGCTTCGCATCGGGAAAGGTTCCGGCGAGGCGCTCGGCGCAGTGACCGAGTGGGCGACCGCAGCGAAGGACTACCTCAGGCGAGTCCGGGTAAACAGAGGTGATGCGCCGACCCTCCCCGGTCTCCAACGGAATACGACGATTCGCGCCCGTAGCCCACAGGCTCGCGCTCGGCACCGATCGCCAGTTGGGGGCGGCGGCCAGCCGCGCCACCTGCGCCCACCACCGGCGCCGGCTGGGGCGAATCGGCCGGCTTGGAACGCTCGACGCTCCCGCGGGCGGTTGGGCCGCCGCCGAGCCGCAGCCGCGCCAGGGAGGTTCGCTCGAGGTCCTGATCGATGGCGACGAAGTGCTGCGGCGGATAGTGGCCGAGCTCGAGCGAGCCGAGTCGCACGTCCACATCGCCGGCTGGAGCTTCACTCCCGGCTTCGCCCTGACGCGCGGCGCGTCGCCGACGATTCTGCGCGATCTCCTGGCCGAGCTCGCTGAACGAGTCGAGGTACGCGTGCTGGTCTGGGCGGGAGCGCCGCTGCCGCTGAACCGGCTTTCGCGAGCGACGGTGCGAAGGATGCGCGAGAGCCTCTGCCGCGGCTCGCAGATCCACTGCGAGCTCGATGCCAAGGAACGGCCGATGCACTGCCACCACGAGAAGACGATCGTGATCGACGACCGGATCGCTTTCGTCGGCGGAATCGACCTGACCTCGGACGGTGGGGATCGCTTCGACACCGGCGCTCATCTTTGGCGCGGCGAGATCGGCTGGCACGACGCGAGCGCGCAGATTACGGGCCCGGCTGTCGCCGACGTCGCCGAGCACTTCCGGATGCGCTGGCAGGAGGTGAGCGGGGCGGAAATAGACCTTCCCGGCAGGGTCGCGCCCACCGGGGACGTCGAGCTACAGATCGTGCGAACCGTGCCGGAGAAGATCTATACCGCTACACCGCGCGGCGACTTCAGCATCCTCGAGTCGTACCTGCGGGCGCTGCGCTCGGCCCAGCGCCTGATCTATTTGGAAAACCAGTTTCTCTGGTCGCCGGAGATCACATCGATCCTGCAAGACAAGCTTCTGAGGCCACCGGCCGACGACTTCCGGCTGCTGCTCGTCTTGCCGGCCAAGCCGGTCGGCGGCGGCGACGACACGCGGGGGATGCTCGGCGAGCTCGTGGAAGCGGACGCCGACGCGGGTCGATTACTCGCCTGTGCGCTTTACTCGCGCGCCGGCCGGCTCGCCGAATCCGTCTACGTGCACGCCAAGATCGGCATCGTCGACGACGCGTGGCTGACGGTCGGTTCCGCCAACCTCAACGAGCACTCGCTCTTCAACGACACCGAGATGAACGTCGTGACGCACGACGCCGGGCTGGCCCGCAGCACGCGTCTTCGCCTCTGGTCCGAGCATCTCGAGCTGGCGAGCGGGCAAATCGACGGCGATCCGGCGCGGGTGATCGACGACTACTGGAAGCCGATCAGCAAGGAGCAGTTGAAGCGCCGCGAAGCCGGTCAGCCACTGACGCACAGGCTCGTTCGGCTGCCGCATGTGTCGCGGCGCTCGGAGCGTTTGCTCGGTCCCGTACAGGGACTTCTCGTCGATGGCTAGGGCCGCGCGAGTCGCCTCGCACGGCAATCGGCAGCGCCCGGCGAGCGGACCGCAGCCACGCACCGGCGGATGGCACTTCTGGGAGTGGACAAGCGAGCTCGTGGGCACGTTCCTCCTGCTCTCTCTGGGTTTTTCAGCGGTCGTCGCGCTCGAAAGCCCCTCTTCGCCAGTGCCCGGCGACATGCCCTGGAGCGGGCTGCGGCTGGTGGCGATCGGGCTGGCGTTCGGCCTGCTGGTCGCCGCGATCGCACTCTCGCCGCTCGGCCGCAGGAGCGGAGCGCACCTGAATCCGGTTGTCACGCTCGGCTTCTGGCTGCGAGGTCACATTCACTCGCACGATCTGGCCGGGTACACGATCGCCCAGTTGCTCGGCGCGCTTGCCGCGACGGCGCTGTTGCGAGGCGCCTGGGGCAACTGGGCGAGCCGGATCGACGACGCGGCGACGCTCCCGACCGTGTCCGCCCTCGTGGCCGCCGCTATCGAGTGCGGGCTGACCGCAGCACTCGTTCTCCTGATCTTCGGCTTTCTCTCTTCGGCGAGGACGGCGCGCTGGACGCCCGCCGCGGTCATCGTTGCGCTGCCGATCCTGATCCGAATCGGCGCCCCCTACACCGGCGCCAGCATGAATCCGGCGCGCTCGGTCGGGCCCGCCGTCGTCTCCGGCAACTACCGTTCGATCTGGGTCTACCTCGTCGCGCCGCCCACGGGGGCGATCTGCGCGGTGCTGGCGCTCAAACTGCTCGCGCCGCAGCAAAAGACGCAGACCGCCAAGCTCTTCCACGACCAGCGCTACCCGAGCACGGCGAAGACGCTGCTGCCGGCGCAACCGGCGGGCGCGCCGGTCGCGCGCGGGTTGCCGTCGAATCCGAACAAGCCGGAACGATCGCCGGTCGGCGCGTCCGGTTAGAACTTTGGGCTCGAAGGCGTCGCTACCGTGGCGTCAGGGTGTACGCTCGAAACATGGATACCGAGCGAGCACGCAAACTGCTTTCCCGCGAGCGCGAGCGAATCGAGGAGAGCATCCGCGGGCTGGCGCCGCGCGAGAGCGACGAGCCGACGACCGAGATGCATCTGGCCGATCAGGCGTCGGACGTGTACGAGGCTGAACTGGACGAAGGGCTCTCCGACGATCTCCGCACCGAGCTGACGGCCGTCGAACGGGCCGAGCAGAGGCTTGCCGCCGGCAGCTATGGATTGTCGATCGAGAGCGGCGAGCCGATTTCGGACGAGCGTCTCGAGGCCGAACCGACCGCTGAGCGGACGGCCGAAGAGCAGGCTCGCTTCGAGCGCCAGGGCTGACTCGGCGCCTTCCCGAACGAACGCGCTCAGGTAGAGCTCGAGGCGAGGTCGCGCGTCTGCTCCGGCACCGGGCGCTGCTCCTTCGCCTTCGTGCGCGAGGCCAGAAGAACCGCGCCCGCGACGACCGCAGCGAAGGCGATGATGCGAACCGCGCCGATCCAGCCCGAGGGCAGCGGCTCGCGAAAGACGGTCATCCCGGCGGCGATCGGAAGCGCGTTGGTCAGCAATGTCGCGAGGCCTGCCGTCGTTAGCGCGCTGCCCCGCTGGAAACCGGCCTGCAGAACGGCCGTACCCGCGACGTAGAACACGACGAGACAGATCAGGAAGGCAAAGTCCTCGGGCCCGCTCGAGACGGCCATCTTCGTCGAGACGTCCCCGGCCGCAAACAGAATGCCCGCGGCGATGCCCCAGGCCGGCCCCGCGCCGATCGCGCCTCCGAGCAGCCGCATGAAGACGACGGCGGCGGCTGCGGAAGCGACGAGCCAGACACCGATCCAGAGGTGACCGGCGGCAGAGCCGGTGCCGTGGTCGCCGAGCAGGCTGACGCCGAGCAACGCGAGGCCCACGACCGACACCGCCACTCCGATCCGCTCCTTGCCCGTCAGCGGGACGTGCGTGTAGCGGGAAGCCATGATCGCGAGGATGCCGATGCCCCCGGCGGCGGTCGCCTGCACGAGCGACAGCGGCGCCAGAGCCAGCGCACCGACGTAGAGGAGCCAGCCGGCCGACTCGGTTCCGATTCCCGTGAGCCAGCGAGTATTCCCCAGCAACGATCTCAGTGAGGCGATCGGCCGGCGAAGCGATAGTGCGGGCAGCTTCGAGGCGACGTCGTACTCGAGCAGATAGCCGAGGTTGAGGCAGCAGGCCGAGATCAGCGTGATCGCGAGCGCAAGCGCTAGCCGCATCGGCGCTCGCCTACCGGTCCCGGCTTCTCGCTGTTTTGAACGTTGCGCACGGCGCCATTATCGCCGCGAGAGCAATCACGACCGAATCTGTCGCTCTGAGCGTTTCAGCGCCTGGGCTGATCGAAGCGGCGCTCGAGCCGGCGGAAGGTGCCCGGCGCCAGGCCGCGCACCCGCCCGACCAGTCCGAGCCACGCGGGTAACACGATCTCGGCCCGGTCGCGCCGGATCGCCTCGACAACGGCCCGCGCCACGCGCTCGGCGGCGATCGGAGCAGGGCGGCGGCGATCGTAAGGGACGCCGCGACGCTCGAAGAAACGAGTCTCGACCACCGCCGGCGAGACGAGCGAGGCGCCGACTCCGCTGCCGTAGAGCTCGAAGCGCAGGCTCTCCGTGAACAGCTCCAGCGCCCCCTTGCTCGCGGCGTAGACGGCTTCGTTCTTCCTTCCTGCGTGCGCGATGACCGAGCCGATGTTGACGATGTGGCCGCAGCGCCGCTCGAGCATGCCCGGTAGCAAGGCTCCCGTGAGCTGGATCGGAGAGCTGACGTTCACGGCCAAAACGCGCTCGATCTCCTCAGTTGCGGCCTCCGCGACCGGTCCGTAAAGGCCGATGCCGGCCGCGTTGACGAGCACGTCCACGCGATCGCGAACCGCGAGCGCCGCTCGTGCCAGCTCCCTTGCCGCTCCGGGAAGTGAAAGATCGAAGACCAGAGCCGTGGCCTCGATCGCCCGCGCGAGCTCTGCCAGGGGCTCGCCTTCGTCGGAGGAGACGATCAGCTCGCAACCCGCGCGCCTGAGCTCGAGCGCGCTCGCCCGGCCGATGCCGCTCGACGCGCCGGTGACCAGGCAGACCGCTCCGGGCAGTTTCAGCATTCGGCTCTAGGACAATCGCTTGTCGCACCCTCGCAGCCGCGTCGCTTCACGCATGGATCTGTTTGTAGTCGGGGTGGTGGTGGCGGCAGACCGGGTGCCCATTATCGGGATGGGGGTGCCAGGAGAGGCGCCAGCAGCGATAGACATGACAGTTGTGATGGCGCCACTAAACCACCACCAAGCCAACGAGGGTGATCTCGCCGAAGTCTGAGCCGAGGCCGCTCCAGAGCTGGTAGCCCTTGCCGGACAGGACATGGACGAAGTAGGTGTAGAACCAGTGCGGCACCAGAAGCTCCTATCGTAGCGGGCGCCATCCGCAGTCCGATCAACGGATCTCTGACTGGAAGCGTGGAGTCAGGCCGAATTCGGGAGGGGCCTATCGTGCAACGGAGAGAGCGCGGCGACCTCGGCTGCGCTTGAGACTACCGTCGCCCGGGTATTAGACTTTTCGACCATTCGACGCGGAGGTTCGGGATGCTTGCAATCGCTGGAACGGGATACGGGGTCATCGGTTTGTTAGTCATCGTCCTGCTCGTGGTGTTGATCTTCTACTTCATCCGCAGGGCTTAGCCGTCGGCGGGCTTACTCGTTCCGCGTGCAGTTTTGAGTAGCGGATACGAATTCAAGGCGGCGCTCAGGGATTCCGGTGTCGCCCCTTGCTCTATAGACAGCGGAGCATGTTCGAGCTTTTGGAACTAAACGGAGCACGTTCAAACCCTCGAGCCGGAGGCGAGTTCTCGCGGCTCGGCGCGCTCCACGATGAGCTGCTCTGCAAGGCCTCGGTCGATCCCCGTGAACCTCGGCCTTCCAGCCAAGGAAGGCCCGGTACTCGAGACCGTGACGCTGGTGCTCGAGCGAGTCGGGAAGCCGATGCGGGCGCGCGAGATCCACGCCGTCGGTTGCAAGCTCATCGGTAAACCACTGCTCTGGAAATCTGTGAAGGCAGCGCTCTCGGCAGACGTAACGGGTGAGCATCCGCGCTTCCGAAGGGTAGGCCATGGCGTCTACGAGATGGTCGAGGGCTTGGACGCTCCCTGGCCCGGCTTCAACTAGAGCCGACTTTCGAGGGTTCGTCTATTCGGCCGCTGCGAGCCGATTAGAAGTTCTCGTAGCCGACGCTGCCCTGCTCGTTTTCGAGCGAGGTCGGCTCGAGCGCGCCGGGCTTGCCGCTATCGGCGTGCACCCAGGCGATCGGGAGCCCGAGCTCGCGGGCTTTCGCGACCAAGGTGGCGGTTCCGCCCTGACCCCGCGCGTCTTGCCCGTCCCAGACGGCGATTAGCACGTCAGTCTGTCCGCAGATGAAGGTACCCGCCGCGTCGTAGGCCTGATCGCGCTCGGCCTGATTCGGTCGCTCGATCACCTCGTCGGCGCCGGCGAGCAGGCGGAGGAACTCGTCCTTCGACTCGCTCGACGCGAAGTCGGAGAGGTAGTCGTACTTCTCGAGCGGGAGCACGGCGACCAGCTTCGAGCCGGGTCGCTCGAGCGCGGGACCGAGAGCGAGGCGGTCGGCTCCTTCGGCGAGCGCCGAGAGAATCCGAAGCGGGCGGCCGGGGAAGACCGCCTCGATCCGCTGCAACGCCTGCTCGACCCCGGCCACGACCTTCTCGGGCTCGGCGAGCGAGCGGTGACCGCAAACGCCGATTGCCAGCTCTTCCGTCTCCTCGACCTTGGCCAGCGTCATTCCGCTGGCGGCGACGATCTCGGGGATCCCGAGCACGAGCGCGCGGTCCTTCTGCTTCTCCTTCTTGGAGAGCTCCTCCCACGGGCAGATGCAAGGATGGATGCGCTTCTTGTCGTCCCTTGGGCCGCGACGCCAGCCTGCCCTGATCTTCGCCCGCACCCAGCGCTCGTGCTCTTCCTTCGCGAGCTGCTCGATCCGGGGATCCTTGACATCGAGCTTGATCAGCTTTGCGCCGGCGGGGGCGTCCTCGCGCAACGAGTAGCCGAGGAAGGCGAGCTTTCGGGCGATGTCGCGGGCGTTGCCGCGATTTTGCTCCTTGACGTCGGGCGGTAGATCCTTAAAAGCGACGAGCGAAGCGTGGCGACCTTTCTTGGCCGCTTTCGCCTCGCGCAGTCCGGGATAGGCGGTCGGATCCGTCCATTTGTACCCCTCCGCGAGCATCCCAGCGCAATAGGTGACGTGCGCAGATTCTGCCAGCCTCTCGAGCAGGTCTCCCTCAGGCACGTAGCGCTCGACCAGGGAGAGGAAATCTTTCGCGTTGACGTGCCCGTCGAGTTGCTTCGCCGCCGGAAGCGCAGAGCGCTCGAAGCGGTTCTCCCCGCTCAACGTGCTCATCGAGATGATCGTCTCGAGCGAGCGGGCGCCGTGGCGGTAGCGGCTCACTTCGAGGAAGGCACGCAGCACCCCGGAGTCGATCTGAAGCCGGCCACCCTTGAAGAGGGTCTTCCGGCCCCCGAGCATCGCCCGCAGCAGGATCGCACGCCGGATGCGGTAGTACGGATCGGCGTCGGGGTCGCCGCCGCGCGGATCGGGGCCGACGACATCGACGTGACCCTTGAGGCGGCTGACGAAGTCGGGGCCCTTGGCCTGGCGGAACTCGTCGCTCGAGTTGCCCGCGAAGTCGGCGAGGCGAGCGCTGGTACCGCCGGCGAAGACGAAGATCGCCTTGCCGACGGGGTGCTCGATCT
Organism: Thermoleophilia bacterium; assembly: GCA_017882615.1. GTDB lineage: Bacteria > Actinomycetota > Thermoleophilia > Gaiellales > Gaiellaceae > Fen-549. Next base: position 12,548 of record JADGPD010000029.1, on the reverse strand, counting down.
GCCCCTGCTGGAACGATCCGTCCTGCATCGGGGCGAGGAAGTGGCGCAGCCAGCCGAAGTGCTCGCCGCCGGCGTCGCTGTCGAACTCGTCCCAGAGGACGAAGGGAAGCTTTCCCTTCAGGCCCGCGTCCCGTACCTGATGGAGCGCGTCGACCAGGTCGCCAGGGCCGTTCATCTGTGAGAGGTTGAACTCGAGCGGGGCGACTCGGTCTTTGTCGAACGTCGACTTCGCCACAGCCTTGACGCCGAACGACTTGCCCGACCCGGGCGGGCCGAAGACGGCAATCGAGAGCGGCCGCGGCGCCTTCTGGCGGTCGTACTCCCGGATCAGCGCCCGGATGCTGCGGAAGCCCTCGATCTCGCCCCGGTCGACGGTGACGAATGGACCAAAGCGGGCGATCGGAACGTCTTTCAGCACCGACTCGAGCCCCTCCCGCGCAACGCGAAGGGCGATCGCGTCGAGGCCCTCGGGGTGACGCGACTCGAGGATCGACCACGATTCCGGCGTCGGCTGCTCGATCTGCGCGATCTGGAACTCGTTCTCCCCGCTGGCGAGCGTCGCGGCGATCTCATGACCCGGGAAGGCGAGCCCGGCGCGGTCTTTCTCGGTCCCTTCGCCGCCGTAGCCACGCAGATGGAGCGCGCGCGCAGCCGAGAGGCCTCTACCGACGCCGCTTCGGACGTCGGGCGCGTCGGGATCGAGCAGGATCTCGCGCGCGATCCCGGCGGCCAGGCAGGACGTGTAGCCGATCATCGCGCCGGGGTGCTTCTCGACCCAGCTGTTCTCGATCGCTTCGGGGTCGAAGATTGCGTGGCAATCAGGGCGCTCGAGCCTGTCCAGCTGCGCGCTCAGCTCGCCGCGCCGAGAGAGCAGAACGGCGCCTCCGGTCTGCAGCGAGACGACCACGTGCGCGCAGTGCGCGAGTCCGTTCACGGCCGGATGGCGGAGAATCTCCGAGGCGAGATCGCCGGCGATTCGCTCCCAGGAGAGCTCGCGGCTGATCTTGACCTCGCTCAGGCGCAGGTCGTTGAGCGTCATCACGACGATCAGGCGCTCGGCGCAGTCGCGGAGCAGACTTTTCCAGAGCTCGCCCTGCGCGATCGGTTGGGCCATCTTGAGCAGCACCCACGGGAGTTGCTTCCGACCGGTCTTCTGCGCGAGCTTCAGCGCTTTCGGCCAGCACTCGGGACTCGCGCGAAAGCCGAGATTGGCGTCGTCGAGGATGACGAGGTCCGCCTCGGGCGGATCGGCCGCTGCCTTCTTGCACTGGCTCGAGGCCGCGAGATCGCGCGCGCGGTCAAGCCCGAGGAACTCCTCCACTCGCCAGACCGTTTTCGCGCGATCGCCGCTGCTCAGCGGGAACTGCGACCACATGGCGTAGGAATGATCGAGGCGCGGATCGCCGGGAAGAGTCTCGCTCTCGGGCGCAGGCGCGCGATCGACCTCGACTTGTAGGTTTTCCGCGCCCAGCGTCTCCGCCAGCTCCGCGATCAGATCGCCGAGCAGAGCCGCACCGCCAAGCTGCCCGTAAACCTCCGTGCAGTCGTCGGCATTCCAGACGACGCCCGCCGGATCGAGGCGCCGGCGCGCGAGATTCCAGTCCATCGTCACGTCGCCGGCGACGACTACGCGCTTGGGATTAGCCGAGCTTTCTTGGGGGCTCACCTTGACCTCCTCGCAGATACCGGACGGGATTGATCATCGTGGGCAGGCATTCCCGAGTCAAGCGCAGACCCGTTGCTCCGCCCTGGCTCTGCTCTGTTACTAAGGGACTGATTACTTCGCCGGCGCCTGGTGGAGGTAGGTCACTCGCTCCTCTGGAGTCAGACTGCGCCCGACGCGCGCCTGCGCGAGCTTGATCACGCTGTCGAGTGAGCCGCAGACGGCACAACCCGAGACCTGCACCGTGCCGTCCGCACCGGCGCTCGCGATCAACTTCCCGTCTGGGCTATAAGCAACCCCGTAGACGGGTTGGGACGCGGTGTCGCCCTCGAGTCCGCGGAGCACCGCCCACAGGCTCCCGGATTCCCAGTCCCAAACTCGCACAGTGCCGTCTGCGCCGGCGCTTGCGATCAGTCGCCCGTCCGGGCTGAAGGCAACGCCGTAGACGTCACCTCGATGCCCGGACAAGACGATCCGCGTGGCGCTCTTGGCCCAGTCCCAGACGCGAATCGTTCCATCCTGACCCGCGCTCGCGATCAACTTCCCGTCTGAGCTGAAGACGACGTCATAGGCGATGCCCCGGTTTCCGCGCAGCGTCACCCGCGTGCGCCCGCTCGCCCAGTCCCAAACACGAATCGCTCCGTCGGCTCCCGCGCTCGCGAGCAAGCGCCCGTCCGGGCTGAAGGCAACGCTCTCAACATCACCCTTGCCCCCGTGCAGACTCGTTATCTGGCGCATCTTCAACCTGTCCCAGACTCTCGCCGTGCCGGAGATCATGTCCCCGATCGCAACCAGTTTCCCGTTCGGGCTGAAGGCGACGCTCTTGGTCGGATAGGTATCTCCTGCCGCCGCAAGGGCTGTCGCCAGGAGCGTTTGCACCTTGTCTCGAGCCCAGTTCCAAATTCGCAGGTCTTGCATGTCGGTAACCGCTACGAGTTGCCCGTCCGGACTGAAGGCCGCGTCTGAGGAAAAAGCATTCTTTCCGGGCAGTGCCGCTCGCTGACTTCCCTTGGCCCAGTTCCAGATCCGAACCGTGCCGTCGGTTTCGTTTGAGTTCATGACCAGTCGCCCATCCGGGCTGAAAGAAACACTGGTGGCGCCACCGATCGCCTTCCCGGCCAGAACCGCTCGCGCTCTCCCCAGGTTCCAATCCCAGACCCGCACCGTGCCATCGTCCCCGGCACTGGCGACCAGCTGCCCGTTGGGACTGAAGGCGACATCTTCGACCAGTCCCTGGTGCCCGCGCAGAACTGCAAGCGAGACTCCCTTCGCCCAGTCGAGCAGCTGCACCGTCCCGTCGTAGCCCGTACTTGCGATCAGCCGTCCGTCGGGGCTGAAGGCTATACCGCCGCCGACGGATTGAGGGTAAGTCTTGACCACTCTCTGCACTTTGTTCTGGGCCCAATCCCAGACGCGGATCTCTTGCGGGTCGGCGGCCGCAAGGAGTCGCCCGTTCGAACTGAAGGCAATGCCAGAAACGGGGTTCGCGCTCGTAACACCCGGAATGGGCGTGCTATGAATAACTGCCCGCGCCTTACCCGTCGCCCAGTCCCAGATCCGCGCAGTGCCGTCATCGCCGGCGCTCGCCACCTCGTTTCCGTTCGGACTGAAAGCGACGTCGCGGATATAGCCTTTGTGCCCGCGTAGCTCCGCCTTCTTCACGCCCGCGGACCAATCCCAAACGCGCACCACGCCGTCTTGGCCGCCACTCACAATCAGACGACCGTCGGGGCTGAAGGCAACATCTTGGACGAGGCCGTTGTTAGCGCTCAACAGCGCCCGCGACTTGCCCGTCGCCCAATCCCAAATGCCCACCGTACCGTCAACGTCGGCCGTGGCGACCAACCGTCCATCCGGACTGAAAGCGACGCCGAAGACTGCGTCCCGACTCGCCTGAACAACCGTCCGCTGCTTTCGCCGCGCAACGTCCCAGATCCGCACCGTGCCGTCATCACCGGCGCTCGCGATCACCTTGCCATCCGGGCTGAACGCGACGCCTTCGACCTTGCCTCGGTGTCCGCGCAAGACCGCCGGCGCCACCGATGCCAGAACGGCCTGGCGAAGAACCGCGCCGGCTTGATCCGTGTGCGCCTTACGCGTTGCCTCCAACCCGAGCAGCAAGCTCAGCTGGGGATCGGCGCTGAGCTGCGCCTGGGCATATGAGGCCAGCTCGCGAGAGGCGGCGGTTCGCTGGTGCTCGACCGCGCTGTTGCGTTGGACCATCGCCACGAGCCCGAGTGCTATCGCGACAGCGAGCCCACAACCCACCGCCGCGAGCACCGTCCTGGTACGCCGGCTCGACGACTTTCGGCTGGCCAGGATGTACTCCAACTGAAGCGCGGCCGGGCTCGGCTCCTTGCCGGCGGCTTGGGCCTGCCACGCCTCGGCCTCGCTCATGTCGCGACCGCGGAGCAGGTAGCTGCGATCACGGTTCTTGCTCTCCCACTCGCGGGCTCTGACGAGCAGGCGTGTGTGTGCGCGGACCCAGTCGAGGTCGGTCCTAACCGCCTCTACGAGGTTGTCGAAAGCCTGCTGATACTCGCGCTGCTCGCGGCAGAAGATCCAGTTGATCGAGGAGACCTCAGGCGGCAGCACCGCCGGGTCGACGTCGTTCAGGACGATCGGGATCAGGCGCTTGTGATGCTCGATCGCATGGGCGACCTCGCTACTACAGACCTCCGAGTCGACAGAGGTTGGGCTGACCAGGAACACGAAAGCATCGGCGGCCTCGATCGCCTGGTAGACCTCGGCCAGCCAGTCCGCGCTCGGAGGAATGTCCTGCCAGTCGATCCACGTCTCCAGATCGCGAGCGTTGAGCTCTTGGTGCAGGATCCGGGCGAAGGCGATGTCTTTGCGCGAGTAAGAGACGAAGATGTCTGCCAAGGCTTTTTCTCACCCTCTCACGATGCTTGTGGATGGTCGAGATTCTCGACGCGAGCCGTTCTTCCCGTCCACCCGTACCCAGCGCTGGTGCTCGCCCTTAGCGGTTTTCTGCTCAAACGTGGTAGCCGTCGCTGTTCGGTCTGCTGCTCGAGCTGCATTGGAGCGCTGTCTTCATCACACACCTCGCTGGGGTTAACGAGAGCCTACTCCTCCGTCCCACTCGTCACACGAGCCGCGTGCGAGCGTTTTTGAAGCACCTCTCGCCTAGATACCGAGTTGGTGAATGCCGAGATCAAACCGGTGGTCGCCCAGTTCAAGCCCCCGCGACGAGCACGTAGTCTTCGGCCACTCGAATACGAGCATCGTCGAGGTACTTTGCGGCTTCGTTGAAGTGCCCCGGATATTGGGCAGTGGCTGATGCAAACCTTGAGGCCGCGCTCAGGGGTTCGTACGTCGCACGTTAGGTCATCCTAAGCGGAGCACGTTCGAACCTTATGGAGCTAGTCAGATTCGAACTGACGACCTCCTGGGTGCGATCCAGGCGCTCTCCCAACTGAGCTATAGCCCCGCGAAGCCAACAGTCTAGCGCCAGTAAACGCCCGCTTTCTCCTGTAAGCCGCGTCCCCACCCAAAAGCCGCCACAGCCGACATGCGCGGCTGCGGCTCACAAAACGCCATCCCCAACCCCGACACTACGAACACTGACCACGGTTACGGCCAGCCGAGTGCGTACGTAGGAGCAGCGAGGCACCCGCGCCGCAGGCGCGGTGACTCGTACGGGCCCTCACGCCGCCGAAAGTCTAGGCCGGCCCTGCCGGCCGACTTTTGGCGGCAGTTTCGCCGCTGGATTCGCGCACGATCAGCTCCACCGGCACGATCAACTCGACCGGGTTGGCGGAGGGGTCGACGATCATGCGCAGCACGCCTTCGGCCGCCGCGATCCCTTGCGCCGGCGCGTCCTGGCGCACGGTGGTGAGCTGCGGCGACACGAGAGTCGCATAGGGAGAGTCGTCGTAGCCGACGATGGCGATGTCGTCGGGGACGCGCAGGCCGGCTCGCTCGATCGCGGCCATGGCGCCGATGGCCATCACGTCGCTGGCGGCGAAGACGGCATCGGGGGGCTCGTCCAGGGCGAGCAGCTTCTCCATCGCCTTGACGCCGTCGTGAAGGAAGAAGTCCGCCTCTTCGATGTAGTCCTGTCTGGCGCGGAAACCGACCTCCTCGAGCCCGATGCGATAGCCGAGCAGGCGCTCTCCTCCGACCGAATGGGACAGTGGGGCGTGGATCGTCGCGATCCGGCGCCTGCCGACCGCGTGCAGGTGACGCACGGCCTCGAGCGCTCCGCCGACGTTGTCGGAAGAGACGTGGCCGAGCCGGGGAGCGAGACCGACGTCATCGACGCCGACGCAGGGAATCTTTGCCTTGAGCAGCCTCGAGACCCGTGCATCGTCGGTGGTGAAACCGTGCAGGATGACGCCGCGGACACCGCTGTCGTGGCAGCGGCGAAGGTAGGCATCCGGGTCGGGATCGATGGTCGTGAACAGGAGCAGATCGCAGCCGCTCGCACGCAAGCGCGACTTGATGCCCTCGAGCAGCCCGAGGAAGATCGGATGCGGGCTGTCCGTGTACTCCCAGGTGATGGTCGCCACACCGATCACCGGCGGCGTGGTGGCCTCGGTTCGCATCTTTTCCGCCGCCAGCGCATCGGCCTGCTCGCGAAAGAGCTCACGCTCCCTCGTCTCCTCCTCGATTGCAGCGATAATCTCGGTTGCCGATTGGCTCATGTCGTCGAAATCGACCGATTGCGAAGGGTTTTGACCGTAAGCCGGCGCCACAAAAGCCGCATCTCTCTCATCCTAGAGCCGTTCGAGGTCGAGTTGCCGTCCGAACTGACGCGCGCAAGGTCGCCGAAATGGAGCTAGCGCCCTCGCGCCACCCGCGAGCCGCCGACGATCTGGTCGCTGCCGTCTTCGAAACGCACCCAGGCCTTGAATCCGCCGTCGTAGTCGCGTGCCCAGAGGACGAGCCGCCCGTCGCGGCCGTCGAGGAGGCAGCGCTCGTCGCCCTCGCGATCGAGATCGCGCCAGATGCGGACGAACGGGTTGTTCTCCCACTCCTCGCCCACGCTGGTCTCTGCGCTGTGCCCGGGCAGAACGCGCGTCGCGGCGGGCAGCGCAAGCAGTACATCCATGATCGAGTGGCGCAGATCGGCGAAGCTCGAGGCCGAGCCGCCGACCGAGCCGGCGAAGAGGGTGTCGCCGCTGAAACAGGCGTCGCCGTTGATGACGAAGGAGAGTGAATCGGGGCTGTGCCCGGGCGTCACCAACGTCTCGATCGCGAGAGCGCCGGTCTGGAACGGATCGCCCGCTCGCTCGATCAGCTCGAGGCCGAAGCGGCGCCGGAGCGACTCGTTGCCGGCCGTGTGATCGGCGTGCCCGTGCGTCACCAGCAGGTGCGTCGGCGTCAGCTCGTGCGCCTCGACCGCTTGCAAGAGCGGCTCCAGCGGGGCGCCGCTGTCGACGAAAACCGCCGCGCCGCCAGGCCGATCGCCGACCAGATAGGCGTTCGAGAGCCAGCCCGGATGCATGCTCCGCTCGACGATCACCTCATCAGTCCCCCTTCGAGTAATGCTTCCGAGGTTCTGGGTCGCTAGAACCAAGCGATACTAGGACGCAGGGAGCGTTCATACCTGGATGGTATGGGCGCGACTGAGGACAACGTAGCGCGCCGCGTGATAGCGGGCCAGGGCCCGGAGCGCATTGCTCGATGGCGGGCTAGGCTAGTCGATCAGATGCCCGGAACGCTCACCCTCCCCGACGGCTTTCCGCGCCGCGTCAAGGCGATCGCCTCCGACCTCGACCGCACGCTGATCGGAGAGGACTACGAGCTGCACGAGCGCACGGCCGCCGCAATCGCGGCCGCACGGGCGGCGGGAATCCATTTCGTGGTCGTGACGGGGCGCATGTTCCGCTCGGTGCGCCCCTACCTCGAGTCGGCCGGGATCGACGATCTGGTCGTCTGCTACCAGGGCGCGGTCGTCGCCGACCCCGTGAGCGGGCGCTTCCTCAGCCACGTCGCGATCCCGCTCGATCTCGCGCGCGAGGCGATCGCGGCCGTCGAGCGGGAGGGTTTCTCGCTCAACTGCTACGTCGACGACAACCTCTACGTGGCGGCGATGACGCCCGAGGCCCAAAGTTACGCCGAGCACCAGCGCATCCCGCTCGAAGCTGTCGGCAACCTGCTCGAGTGGCTGACGAGCCCGCCCACGAAACTGGTCGCGATCGGAGATCCGAAGGAGCTGGACGGACTCGCCGAGCGCCTGCGCGAGCAGTTCGGCGGGCGACTGTACATCTCCAAGTCGCTTCCCTTCTTCCTCGAGCTGGCCAGTCCGGAGGTGTCGAAGGGCGCCGGGCTCGGCTTCGCCGCCGAGCAGCTCGGCTTCAGCGCCGCCGAGACCGTGGCCTTCGGCGACGGCGAGAACGACTTCGAGCTGCTCGACTGGGCGGGTTATTCGGTTGCTGTCGCCAATGCCCATGCCGGGGTGCTCGCCCGCGCCGACTTCGTCTGCCCACCGGTGCAGGAGGAGGGCGTCGCGCAGGTGATCGAGGCCATGCTCGCGCACTAGTCGCCTGCGGGCTTCCGCCACGATCCTCCTCCCCGTAGACTTGCAGCCGTGATCGACCTCAAAGCCGCTCGCTCCGATCCGGATGGTCTCCGCGCCGCGCTCGCTCGCAAGGGCGGCGTCGAGGCGTTCGACAACCTGATGGAAGCCGACGCCCGCTGGTTGGAGCTGGTGCCTCAGGTGGACGAGCTGCGCTCTCAAACCAAGCTCAAGGGAAAGCCGTCCCCGGAGCAGCTCGAGCAGCTGAGGGCGACCAAGATCAAGCTGCAGCGCCTCGAGGAGGAGCTGGCGGAAGCCGAGGCCGCCCGGGAAGCGGCACTGGCGCTCGTTCCCAATCCGCCGCATCCGGGCGTCCCCGACGGCGATACCGACGAGGACGCCGTGGAGCTGAGGCGCGTCGGCGAGCCGCGCGCAATCGAAAATCCACTCAGCCACCTCGAGCTCGGCCGCTTCGACATGGAGCGCGCCGCGAGACTGTCGGGCGCCCGCTTCGGCTACATCATCGGCGACACCGCCCTGCTGGCCCTCGCACTCTTCCGCTACGCGCTCGACGTCCTGGGAAGCAAAGGCTTCCTGCCGGTGCTGCCGCCGGTGCTCGTGCGCGAGGAGGCGATGTTCGGCACCGGCTTCTTCCCCACCGACAAGGCCAACATCTACGAGGTCTCCTCCGACGGCCTCTACCTGACCGGCACCTCGGAGGTGGCGCTCGCCGGCCTACACATGAACGAGCTGCTCGAGCTGGACGAGCTGCCTCTGCGCTACGCCGGCTACTCGACCTGCTTCAGGCGCGAGGCGGGCGCGGCGGGCAAGGAGACGCACGGCATGTTCCGCGTGCACCAGTTCGACAAGGTCGAGATGTACGTCTACGCCCGGCCCGAAGACTCCTGGCAGGAGCACGAGCGCATGGTGGCGATCGAGGAGGAGATCCTGCAGGGACTGGAGCTTCCCTACCGTGCCGTGGACATCGCCGCGGGCGACCTCGGCGCCCCGGCGGCCAGGAAGATCGACCTCGAGGCCTGGCTGCCGAGCCAGGGCCGCTACCGCGAGGTCACGTCCTGCTCGAACACGACCGACTTCCAGGCCCGGCGCCTGAAGGTGAGATTCCGCGGCGAGCGCGGGACGGAGCCCGTGCACACGCTCAACGGCACCGCCGCGGTCGGACGCATGCTCCTGGCCGTGCTCGAAAACGGACAGCAGGACGACGGAAGCGTCGTAGTTCCCGAGGCGCTCATCGCATTCGGAGCGCCGCAGAAGTTCTCTCGCCGCTAACCCGCCGATCTTTCGAACACTCGCGGGGATCGAGCGCAGCGCACCGGACGCCCGCGTCCTCAGCACGCCTCGAACTCCACAAGACACGAGCGCCGTCCCGCTACGCTCCCTGGGAGCAGGTTGAGCAAGCGCCGCCAGGCGCACTCAACTCTCGGTTGGTCCCCGGCGAAAACCGTTAGGTTTTCGCCGGTAAAGGCGGGGTGCCGGAGCGGACGAACGGGACGGTCTTGAAAACCGTTGGGGGTTCACGCCCCCCGTGGGTTCGAATCCCACCCCCGCCGCTCAACCAACGGAAGTCCGCCTCCTTCGGAGGCTTGACGACTTCCGTTGCTGGGACCTGAAAAAAAGGGCTCAATGCGAGGTCGGCCAGATCGGGAGAGGATACGACCCCCGGACGCAGAACCGGCAAGCGGACTCATCGAATCGCGCGATTCAGACGGAGATCCGCCGAGAAGAGCGCACGGGTCCCTCATCCCCTCCAGCCGCTCGAGGAGCCTCACAAAGAGGTTCTTCGAGTCGCTCTGGGTTAGTGCCACGTACCCTTCTCAGGGGTCAAGAATCCGGCGCAGGGTGCCGATCCCGGCTAATGCACAGCCATCGTTGAATCTCTCCCGCCAGCTCGAGGTGTAATGAATTATGCGAAGAATCGGCCACGTGCCTATCCGCTCGTTCCTCATCGTTTGTGTCGTTGCGCTGGGTGGCGTGCTGACGTCCACCGCGAGCGCTTCGCAACTCATCGACCGGAACGCACTCAATGTCCGGCTTTCCGTGAACAAAGCCGGGATCGCGATGCTCACCTACTCCAAGAGAGGTGAGATGAAAAGGGTGTACCACGTCCTGGCGAAGGGCGCGATCAACGCCCGCCCGCCGACGCCGAACGGAAAGCAAGTCGAGTTCAAGCTCGATCGTGCGGGCGGTTGGGGGTTCTTCCACAACGCGAAGTACTGGAAGAAATTCAAGAACGTCTGCCAGCCCTATTCGGGCGACCAACTCGCCTGGTTCGTCGCGGCCTGCACGATGCCCGACGGCTCCAACTGGGCGGTCCAGTCCTGGCAGCGCATGCTGGCCAACTACGGTCTGCCGTCGACGGGCTTGAGGAACTCCTGGGAGCTGCGACTGTCGCACTGGAACACCGAGCTCCCGCTGCTCACGATCAGCCTCGACTGGTCCTGGGCCGGACGCTTCGACCACCTCTGGGGCTTCTATACCTACCTCGGTGACCCCGTCTTCGGGTACAAGCAAACGCGTCAGGGCGCACCGCTCGACCACTTTGGCCGCAACATCTACGTCGACACCTTCAACTCCCGCTACGGACCGGGCTGGAAGCGCGAGAACAGCTTCCTCGCCCATCCCCCCACCGGCGGATTCTGCTACGGCTTCTCGGTCCATCGCAAGAGCGGAATAACGGGCAGGGGCACGAAGTACCGCGCCACCGTTCAGGGGCCGGGCGTGACTCCGGATGTGTTCTGGACCGGCGACGCTCCGGGCGAATACGACCAGGCGCTGGACGCGGAAGCGAACCAGCAGCAGGTCGATCAGCTCGAGGGCGACCGCAGGTGCAACATCAACTAGACCGAAGCGCCTGAAGTATCAAGCGCACAACCGCGCCCGGCGAGATCGATCTCCCGGGCGCGGTTTTGTACCTATGATCGAATCGTGACCGGCACCGCCGACTCTGCGGGCGCACTCGAAGCCGTCGTCTTCGACATGGACGGCGTTCTCGTCGACAGCGAGGAGATCTGGGACGAGGCGAGGCATGATCTGGCGCTCGAGCGAGGCCTCGCCTGGCCGGAGAGCGCGCAGCGCGACATGATGGGCATGAGCTCACTGGAATGGTCGCGCTACATGCACGAGCGAGTCGGACTCGCCGAGACCCCCGAGGAGATCTCGGCCGAGGTCGTGCGCCGGCTCGAGGATCTCTACTGGCGGCATCTACCGCTGCTCGAGGGCGCCGTACAAGCCGTTGAGCGCATGGCGAAGCGCTTCCGGCTCGGGCTGGCCTCCTCCTCGAACCGGCCGATCATCGAGCTTGTGCTGCAGCTTGCTGCCATCGCCGATCGGTTCGAGGTCACCGTCTCCTCCGAGGAAGTGGCGCGCGGGAAGCCGGCCCCGGATGTATATCTCGAGGCGCTGCGACGGATGGAGGTCGCGCCCGCGCGAGCGGCGGCGATCGAGGATTCGACGAACGGGCTGCTTGCCGCGCGCGCGGCCGGCATGTTCGTGGTTGCCGTCCCCAACCCCGTGTTTCCGCCCCGTTCGGACGCGCTGGCCGCCGCCGACGTCGTGATCGACTCGCTGACCGAGCTCACGCCCGAGACCGTGCTGGGCTTCTGAGCCCAGCTCTCAGTGCGTGAACAGGCGCACCCCGGTGCAGGTCATGAGTAGGCCGTACTCGTTCGCCGCCTCGATCACCTCGGGGTCGCGGATCGAGCCGCCGGTCTGGGCCACGTAGCCGACCCCGACCGCCGCGGCGCGGTCGATCGAGTCGCGGAAGGGGATGAACGCGTCCGAGCTCAGCGACATGCCTCTGAGCTCGCGCAGCCAGCCGGCGCGCTGCTCGGCAGTGAGTGGGCGCGGCTCCTTCGAGAAGGACGCGAGCCAGGCCTCGCGCTCCTTCGGCGTCATCTCGTCGCGCAGATACAGATCGATGGCGTTGTCGCGCTCGGGCCGCGTGATTCCGTCGCGGAACGGCAGCGCCTGCACGAGCGGACAGCGGCGGAGGTGCCAAAGCTGGGCCTTGTTCGCCGCCAGCTGAACGCAGTGGATGCGCGACTGTTGACCGCAGCCGACCCCGACCAGCTGACCGCCCACGGCGATCGTGATCGAGTTGGATTGGGTGTACTTGAGCGCGATCGTGGCCAGAAGCAGGTCGCGCGCCGCCTCTTCGGGCAGCTCGCGATTCTCGGTCACGATTCCCGCCCGCAGGTCGTCGAGCGTGAGGCGCGCGTCGTTACGCGGCTGCTCGAGCGTGACGCCGAGCAGGTCGCGGCGCTCGATCTTCGGCAGCTCGACGCTCGGGTCGGCCTCGAGCACGAGGTACTTCCCGCGCTTCTTCTGCTTCAGGATCTCCAGCGCGGCGGGCTCGAAGCCGGGCGCGATCACGGCGTCGGA
>JADGPD010000071.1 GCA_017882615.1 Thermoleophilia bacterium | reverse complement strand
GGCCTGGCTTGCCGGCGCTTACGTCACGTTGCGGAGGGCCTGGAAGCGCGACCCGACGATAGGGCTGTCGCTCGCCGCCGTATTCGCCGTGTTGCTCGTCCACTCTCTCGCCTACAGCGGTTTCTTCGAGGACCCGATCACCTGGGGGGCGCTGGCGCTGGCGGCGGCCTGCCTGCCCCCGGCCGTCCCGGCCGAGTAACAGGCCGCAGCTATACTCGGCGCGTTGCCGGGGCTGCCTAGCTGGATCAAGAAAAAGCGATTTCTCATACCACTGGGGATCGCTGGATTGCTCGTGCTCGGAGCGCTCGGGGCCGCGCTTGCGCTCCATTTTCAGAGCCCCGGTGTCGGTGGTTCGGTCACCTCGCTCGGAAACGTGACGATCAAGAGGCCCACGACCTCGACGAAGCGTCCGCGGCCGGAAAAGAAACCCCCTCGCGTCCGAGTCGGTGAAACCTGCTGGAACAACTTCGGCGGAGACCCGATGCGGACGCTCGCCCGACCGCACGTAAATCTCGGGCTGCCCGGCAAGGTCATCTGGACGCGCGGCGTCCACGATCTGATGGAGTACCCGCCGAGCTACTGCGACGGTTTTCTCTACGTCAACCTCGAGCGCGACGGAACGCTGGCGATCGACGCCCAGACCGGCCGCATCGTCTGGTCACGGAAGAGCAAAGGCTTCATGCCCTCGACGCCGGCGATCGCCGGGCCGCGCCTCTTCGTCACCTCCTACGCCGGAACCGTGACCGCCTACCGGCGTTCGGACGGCCAGTTTCTATGGCAGCTCCAGACGAGTCTGCCGATCGAGTCTTCGCCCGTTGTCGTCAGGGGCGTCGTCTACGTCGGCGGTCACGACGGCAAGCTGTACGCGCTGAAAGCGCGAAGCGGACGACCGCTCTGGGTGTACGACACGGGCGGTCGTATCAACTCCAGCCCCTCGGTTATCGGTGGCCGGGTTTGCATCACGAACTACAACGGGCTGATCGTCTGCGTGCGTCGCGGTAACGGTCACCGCGTTTGGGCCGTGAAGGTGCGGCGGGACTACCTCAGGTACGAGAGCTTCTATGCCAGCCCGTCATCGGACGGCAGGCGGATCTTCACGGTCGCTCGCTCGGGCAAGGTCGTTGCGCTCTCGCTGGCGAGCGGGCGCATTCTCTGGACTCACGGCCTGGGAGGGCAGGCGTACGCCACGCCCGCCGTTGCCGGCGGCCGCATCTTCGTCGGGGACCTGGCGGACCATCTGAGCGCGCTCAGGGCCACGACCGGCGCGCTTCTCTGGCAAGTGCGCGTCTCGGGCCGCCTGCTCGCGCCCGCGCTAGTCGTCGGAAATCTGGTCTTCTTCTCGACGCTGGAGGGCAACACCTACGCCGCCCGCACCACAGACGGCAAGATCGTGTGGCACATCCAGATGGGCAAGTACTCGCCGGGGATCGCGACCGACCGGCGCTACTTCTTCTCGCTGAACGGACGGCTGGTCGCCTATCAGGGCCGCTCGACCAAGCCGAAAGGCTGAGTCACAACCGCTCGCAATCCGGCCGAGCGAGCCCGCGGCGATTTGGGGCGCGCCTGGAGATCGGGCGGGAGAAGCAGCTAGCATCGCGGTGTGGCGATCCGGGGAGCAGGACGCCGGTGATACCGGCGCAGATCGAGCGGCGGGCCCGCTGGGTGCTCGACACGATCGGGGCGACCGGGCTCGGCTTCGGTGACGACCTTTCTTACGACGAGCGGGCGTGGGAAGAGGTGGCACGCGGCAAGCGGCCCGAGGGAGACGATCTGGCCGCCGCATTCTTCGACCTGGCTCGCGTGGAGGAGCTGAACGGGCGCCGCGACGAGCACGGGCGCTTCCTCGCCTCCTACTCCTCGCTCGACCCGCTCGATCCGCCGCTCGAGCGCCTGCGCCGCAAGCTCGGCGTGGAGCCGCGCCGCTGGGGTGGAGCTCGTTTCGCGGTCGCTCTCTCGACCGACGTGGACGTTCCCTGGCGCTGGAGGCGCCGCGCCATCGTCGGCTCCGCGGCCCGCTTCAAGAACGCCGCGATTCGGGGCCGGCTTCGGCCGGCATACGGGGAAGCGAGAGCCCTGGCCGGCGTTCCGCTGCACAAGCTGCGCGGTAGCGACCCCTACTGGCGTTTCGAGCAGGTCACGGCCGAGCTCGAGCGGCACGGCGCCCGCTCGACCTTCTTCGTCATGGCGGGTCATCGTCATCCGGCGGACGGCCCCGCGCCCGAGCTTTACGACCAGCTTCGCCCGAGACTGGTGGAGACGCTGCTCGCCGGCGGCGCCGAGGTTGCCCTGCACGGCAGCTACACCGCCGCCGACGATCCGAGCCAGCTCGCGCTCGAGGCGGAGCGGCTGCGCGACCTCGCCGGACCGGTTTCCGGACAGCGCTTTCACTACCTGCGCCTCGACATGCAGCGCAACCTTCCCGTGATCGAAAAGCTCGGCTTCGGCTACGACTGCTCGCTCGGCTTTCCCGACCAGCCCGGTTTCCGCGCCGGCATCGCACAGCCGTTTCGCCCCTGGAACTTCGAGCACGAGCGCCCCTTCGACGTGATCGAGATACCGCTCGCCGTCATGGACGCCACGCTGGCCGAGCAGCACTACCTGGGACTCTCGGCGCGGCAGGCCGAGCCACGCCTGCTCGCGCTGCTCGACTGGGCGCAGGAAAACGGCGGCGCGTTCTCGCTGCTCTGGCATCCCGGCAGCTTCGACCCGGCCGGCGCGCCCGGCTGGGGCAGGCTCTTCTACCGTCTCCTCGACGCCGTTACGGAGCGCGGCGGCGTGTGCCTGAGCTGCGGCGAGCTGGCCGCCGAGGCGGCCGCCGAGCTCCCTCGCGCGTCCGGCGGCGACGATGCCCGAAACGGGGCGCGGCTATAGTTCTGGCCGGTCAACGACTCGAAAGGCAACTTGGTAGCCAATCTCTGGAAGCGCGCTTTAGTCCTCGCTCCGCACACCGATGACGGTGAGCTGGGTTGCGGCGGCACGCTTGCCCTGCTCGCCAACGCCGACTGCCACGTTCGCTACATCGCCTTCTCGATCGCCAATCGCTCGCTGCCGGAGGGCTTTCCGCCCGACACGCTGGCCCGCGAGGCGCGCGAGGCGACCGCGGCGCTCGGGATCGAGGACATCGATCTGCACGACTTCGACGTACGCACCTTCCCCGAGCATCGCCAGGAGATCCTCGAGCTGCTGGTCAGGGAGGCCAAGGAGTTCAAGCCCGACATCGTCTTCCAGCCCTCGCCCTCCGACATGCACCAGGACCACCAGACGATCGCCAACGAGGGACTCCGCGCCTTCAAGCGCACGAGCGTTCTCGGCTACCTACTGCCCTGGAACACCTCCGGTTTCTCGGACGACTGCTACATCGCCTTCGGCGAGCGCGAGCTGGAGCGCAAGGTCGAGGCGATCGGCAAGTACGAGTCGCAACGCCATCGCTCGTACTCCGACCCGGACTACATCCGCAGCCTGGCCAGAGTGCACGGCGTGACCGTCGGCCGCCCCTACGCCGAGGTGTTCAAGGTGGCGCGGCTGGTGCTCGACTCGCCGGCTGGGTAACGCAGCGCTAAGGAATGCCGATCACGTCGACCGATCACGAGGAGCTTTCGAGCGGGAAGAGGAAGCTGTGTGCATTCCAGAGCGCGATCTCGCAGTCGTTGCTCCTGTTATAGGTGTCGGTGAGGTTGTCAACCGACTTACCGGCAAAATCGCCGGTCAACACGGCGATCTCCGGTCCGCCGTGTCCGCTTGGGCCCAGTGGCACACACCCGGTACTGAGGGCCGAGGGTCCCAGGCGGGAAAGCTTCGCGCACGCCGAGGCAGCCGCTGGAAGGGTGCCGGATCCCTCGGGGCATCTGAGCGTATACACGTAATGTGCCCCGGTTTCGCCGTTTGGCCAGATGGTGATGCTTAGCGCAGCATCGAGCGGGAAGAGGAAGCTGAGCTTATGCCAACGCTCGATCTCGCAGCCGTTGTGTAGGGAGAAGCTGGCGTCAATAGAGTTTCCATAGAAACGCCCCGTGACCCGAGCGGCCTGAGGGCCCTCCATATTCTGAGGACACCCCGTTCCACCCGGAACCGGGGCAAAAACCGACACGTCGAGGTGCGAAAGCTCGGCGCAGGCTGGGGCAGCCGCCGGAAGGGTGCCGGCGCCTCCGGGGCAGTCGAGCGTATATGTGTCGCTTTGGTTGTTCCACCTGTTCGGCCAGACGGTGATATCGAGCTCGATTGGGGACGGGACTGCGCGGGTGACTCGGAAAGAAAGGGAGACCCGATTTGCATTGGCGCTGAGCTTGAGCCGATAGCTACCGAGCTTTAGCGGCTTCCCGGCGAAGACCTTCTTGATGGTCATCGACTTGGAACCCATGAAGCTCCCCTTCTTTGTGACGCTCTTGACCGTCTGCCACTTCGGGCCCTTTTTGATGCTGAGCTGGTAGGAGAAGCTTTTACTCGGACGAGAGAATTTGTAGATGAGCTGGATTGAGGCGGCCTCGGAATCCAGGAAGGTCGTCTTGGTCAGATGAGCGGAGATCCTCGCGGAAGCGGTGCTTTGGGTCGCGCCCGCGCTGCCGGCGAGAACCGTCATAGACGCGATGAGCGCAACTATGGCCGCTGCGGCCGCGAGACTACGGGAAAAGCCTTCTCGTGGAACCGGCGAGCGCTTCACCTAGCCGTCCCCATCTACCCGGGCCCCGGCTGCAAGTGCGTGATGAAATCGATGCCCGTCATCTGCATGTAGCCGCGCGCCATGGTCGGGAAGTAGTTTCGCGTCGAGTCTGAGGACGGCCAATTGGTCCAGAACGCGGACTGCGATATGGCCCAGACGCCGCCGTACCAGAGCGGAATGTTGGGTACGTCGGCCAGTTCGATCTTTTCGAGTTGGCTCATGAGCGACTTCCGCGCCGCGGTCTTGTTGAGTGGCGTCTTATCGAGCTTCTTCACGAGGTTCCAGGCCTTGGGATTCACGTAGCGCGAGAAGTTGGTCGACGTCTGGGTCCCGAAGATCGGCTGATGGAAGAGATAGTCGAAGTAGGACCCGGGGTCGTCGCTGATCTGGGGCGTGCTATCGAGCACGAGGTCGAAGGCGCCCGAGTTGCGCT
Source organism: Thermoleophilia bacterium (assembly GCA_017882615.1). GTDB lineage: Bacteria > Actinomycetota > Thermoleophilia > Gaiellales > Gaiellaceae > Fen-549. The sequence goes on along the minus strand of JADGPD010000071.1, from coordinate 3,647 downwards.
GCAGCACGTAGTGGTTGTAGTCGCCCGCGTTGATCGTGATCCGAATGCGGGCAGCTTTAGCGGAGTTCACGATCATCCCCTCTGCCGTCTCCCAGTCCGACCAACCCGCAGGAACAGAGATCTTGAGGCTGATAGAGCTTCCGTCCTTGTTCTCGACGTAGCCGTCGCCGTTGACGTCCTTGTAGCCGACGGCCGCCAGTAGGCTCCTCGCCTTGGCCGTGTCGTACGAGAAGGCGAGGCTCTTCAGCTGCTTTTGGTCGACCCACTTCTTCCAGGTCGGAAGCAGCCCGGTCGCGTTCGTCTTCAGGACGGCATCTTGGTAGTCGTGCGCGACGATGCTGTCGATGTCGATCGAGGTGGCGAGCGCTCTTCGGAAGTTCTTGTCGCCGAGCGGCTTGTGCTTCGTGTTCGGGGTCAGCCAGACGGTGTTCACCGACAGGTAGTAGGGCGTCTTCGCGTAGTAGGTCTGGATCTCGCCGCTGGCGATGTACTTGCTCATCCCGGGGTTGTAGGTGTTGTCCAGATCATGATTCCCAGATAAAAGTCCGCATGCCAGCCAGGTGAGGTTGCAGCTACCCACGAGGTCGCTCACATACGTCGGTTTCGGCGAGGGGGCGACCTTTTGCTCTGCCGCCCACCAAGCCGCCTTCTTCTTCCAGACGACGCGCAACGCGGGGTCGTAGCCCGCGACATCGAGCTCGTAGGGGCCGGTACCGATCGGAGCTTGCTGACCATACGACTCCAGTGACGCCGCGCTCTGAATCGATTGAGCCTGCCCGGGATTGACCATCGGCAGGTTCCAGATCAGGTGCTGCCACTGCGCGTAGTCCGGTGTCCTCTTGAACGTGAAGGTGACCGTGAGGCCCTTGACCTTGATCGACTCGAGCGCCCCGTACTGGTCGTGCCAGAAGGCGTTAGGAAAGCGGCCGAGCTTGAAGTTGAAGGCGACATCCTGGCCTGTGAACGCCCGTCCGTTACTCCACTTGATCCCGGGTCTGACCTCGACTGCGTACGTTTTCGCGCTGGCGAACTTTGCGCTCCTCGCCAACCAGTTGATGTACCGGTCCTTGAGCGGGTCGTAGCGAAGCAGCGTCTCGTTACAAAGTCCGATCGTGCCAACCGCGTAGTTGTCGAAGTAGGGGTTGAAGCCTGAAATGGGGAGCTGCTGGTCGCTGTATGTGACCAGCAGCTGCTTGCGGGGGTACGTAGCCACGGTCATGGCCGGCCGCTTCTGGCTTGCGCCGGCCCGGCCGGGCATCAGCGATGCGGCTAGTGAAACGGCAATGATCAACGAGACGAGGCTCAGGGCGAGTATCCGGCGGCGCGGCATACGAGCCGCCATTCGATCCTCGCCTCCCCTCATGACGCCGACTCCAGGTGCGTGATGAAGTCGATGCCCGTCATCTGCATGTAGCCGCGCGCCATCGTCGGGAAGAAGTTGCGCTTCGAGTCTGAGGACGGCCAATTGGTCCAGAACTCGGATTGGGACTGGGCCCAGGCGCCGACGTACCAAAGCGGGATGTTGGGCACCTCGGTCAACTCGATCTTCTCCAGCCGGCTCATCAGCGAAGTGCGAATCGCGGCCTTGTCGAGCGGCGTCTTATCGAGCTTCCTGGCGAGGTTCCAGGGCTTGGTATTCACGTAACGCGAGAAGTTCGTGGAGGTTTGGGTTCCGAGAATCGGCAGGTGGAAGAGGAAGTCGAAGTAACTCCAGGGGTTGTCGCTGATCTGGGATGTTGTGTCGATAACGAGATCAAAGGCGCCCGAGTTGCGCTGCAGCACGTAGTGGTTGTAGTCGCCCACATCGGTCGTGATGCGGATCCCGGCGGTCTTGGCGGAATTGACGATCATCGCTTCCGCCGTCTCCCAATCCGACCAGCCCGAGGGAACGGAGATCTTGAGATTGATCGAGCTTCCGTCCTTGTTCTCGACGTAGCCGTCGCCGTTGACATCCTTGTAGCCGGCGGTCGCCAGGAGGCTCCTCGCCTTAGTAGCGCTGTACGAAAAGCCTAGGCTCGTCAGCTGCTTTTGGCCGACCCATTTCTTCCAGGTTGGAAGCAGCCCGGTCGCATTCGCCCTGACAACCAGGCCGTGGTAATCGTGCGCGACGATGTCTTTGATGTTGATCGACATGGCAAGCGCCCTCCGAAAGGCCCTGTCACCGAGTGGCTTGTGTGTCGTGTTCGGGGTTAGCCAAGCGGTATTCGCCGACAGGTAGTAAGGCGCCTTCGGGAAGTAGGTCAGAACGCCGCTGCCGACGTACAAGTTGATTGCGGGGATGTAGCCGTTGTCCAGGTCACCGCTGGCGTCAAATAGATTCGGCCCACAGGGCCACCCGCACGTATGCTGCGCGTAGTCGATCACGTACGTCGGCTTCGGCGAGGGGGCGATCTTTTGCTCCGACGCCCACCAGACCGCCTTCTTCTTCCAGACGACCCTCGTTGTCGGGTCGTAACCGGCAACGTCGAGCTCGTAAGGGCCGGTGCCGATCGGAGCTCGCTGACCATACGACTCCAGCGACGCCGCGCTTCGGATCGTCTGGGCCTGCCCGGGGTTGACCATCGGCAGGTTCCAGATCAGGTGCTGCCACTGCGCGTAGTCCGGTGTCGCCTTGAACGTGAAGGTGACCGTGAGACCCTTGACCTTGATCGACTCGAGCGTGCCGTACAGGTCGTGCCAGAAGGCGTTCGGAAAACGGCCGAGCTTGAAATTGAAAGCCACGTCCTTACCCGTGAACGCCTGTCCGTTACTCCACTTGATCCCCGGCCTGACCTCGACTGTGTAGACCTTTGCGCCGGTGAACTTCGCGCTCTTTGCCAGCCAGTTGATGTACTTGTCCTTGAGAGGGTCGTAGCGAAGCAACGTCTCGTTGCAGAGCCCAACCGTGCCGACCGCGTAGTTACCGAAGTAAGGGTTGAAGCCCTGGATATCCCCCCACTGGGTGCCGCTTGTGATCAGCGACTGTGCGCGCGGATATGACGTGCCGGAGCCCGAAGCGGCGCCTGCAAAACCAACGAGAGCGAGAGTCAGCGCCGCGATGCCGAGTAAAAGACCGACGAGCCCGCGGCGACCGAGACATGCAACCCGGAACATCTCTTCCTCCTTGGCGGAAGACCCTCTGAGCGCGGCGGCGTTGACAGGGGTTAAGTCCGAGTGTTTCACTCTCGGCGCGGCGCGCACAGTGCCCGGACCGCTTTCTTAAGATCTTCTTACGATCGGGTTAAGGCCGTTGAGCGCGCCGCGATTCGTCGCCTTCACGCGCCGGCGAGGCCGTTTTTCTACTCGTCCCAACCGATTTGATCGAAGTAGCGAAGCGTTCGCCGGCTGGGGCGTATGCGCGTCGAGTAGGCGCGCAGCTCGTCGGCCGAGAGCTCGCCGATGGCGCGTTTCAGCGCCAGGTAGGGATAGTCGAAGTCTTCCTGGTAGGGCACGGTCGAGATGCGCGGATTGATCTCGATCACGCAGTCGCCGACCAGGTTGACGCTGAAGAAGCCGTCGAAATCGAGCTCGCGGATGATCTTGGCGCCGGCCTCCATCAGCGCGGGGCTGTCGAGCGTCTCGAAGTACATCGCCAAGCCGGCGCGCATCGCCTCGCGCGTCTTCGGGTAGCCGAGCAGGATCTCGCCGTGCTCGGCGTAGCCGTCGAT
>JADGPD010000104.1 GCA_017882615.1 Thermoleophilia bacterium | reverse complement strand
GCCGCGCCGCCGGTCGGTGTGCGCTCGGCATGAGCGCAGAGCAGGAGGTGAAGGGATGAAATAGGTCCAAAGTCCTCTGGGGGCCCAGACGGAGGGAACCCCACACATATACTAACCAGTCTCAAATATAGGCTACACTCGGTGCATTGAAGAATGCTCGCACGAGCGGTGGCCTTTTCTTGATTGCTTGCAGGTCACTCTCGACACGGTTTCGAAGCGACTCTCCCTGCTTCAATGGCTTCTTGCTTACCCCTTCGTTCTTCAGATGATTGTCGATTTGCAGAGGGATGGGACCCCCGCCGTTGCAGAAGCATTCCCCCCCTGGCTCCGCATCGGCGTGACGTTGTCTACTTGCCCTTTCTCTCGGGAGTCTGTCCAGTCTTTTGCCGCGGTTTGAGGCGGGCGCGGTATGACTCGCCCTCGATGACGAGGTCGTAGCTGTTGCTCGTGAAGCGGTCGATGGCGGCCTGAGCGCGTACCGGGTCAGCGAAGGTGGCGAGCCACTCGTCAGGGCCGCGGTTCGAGGTGACGATCATCGAACCGGCACGGTGACGTTCGGTGATGATCTCGTGGGCATCCCGGCTTTCCTGTGGGTCCATGGCGTCGAGTCCGAAGTCGTCGACGATGAGGAGGTCCACCGCGAGGAAAGTGCGCAGTTCCTTTTCGTGGGTCTGAGTGAGCCGGGCGTGCTTGAGCGTCTTGAGCAGTTGGTCGGCGCCAAGCGCGAGGACGGAGTAGCCGCGCCGGCAGGCGACGTGGCCGAGAGCATGGGCGAGGAAGGTCTTTCCGACGCCGACACTGCCGACGATGGCGACGTGGTGGTGCGACTCGATGAAGCGGAGAGAGGCGAGCTCGTTGAGGAGAGTGCGGTCGAGCTCGGCCTTGGTGGTTTCGTCCCAGCGCTCCAACTGGCAGTCGGGCTCGAGACGGGCGCGCTGGGCGCGGATCGTGGCGGCCTGGCCGTCGCGTCGCGATGCCTCATCACCGAGAGCGAGGAGCAAGAGATCCTGGTGCGGCATTTTCTGCTGCCGCGCCAGGGAGAGGCGCTCGGGCAAGGTGTCGAGCATGCGGGAAAGCTTGAGCCTGCGCAGCACGGTTTTCAGCTCAGGTGAGATGATGTCAGGATTCACGATTCGTCTCCTTCGTTGCTCCGTTCGCTTCGTGCGAGCGGGAGGGCGTATTGGCTCGGGGGCCGGAGGAACCGGGCGAGCGGGATGACCTTGGCGGTAAACGGCTCGAGTTGGACGTCGAGTCGGACCATGCGCTCCAGCCGATAGACATCGATCATGTCGGCATCGAGGGCGGCCTTGCAGCTGGCATCGAGGCGCTGGTTGTACTTGCGAGCGAGGCCGAGCAACTTGAAGAGCTGGCGCATGCGAGTCCACGGCAGTGGCCCGGCGACGAGAGCCTCGGCAAAGCGCCCCACGTGCTCGCCATACTCCTTGGCCTGATGCACGAAGAAGGCGGCGTCGCGCTGTGCGCAGGCGAGCGACTCCGCGGGGAAGTCGGCTTTGTCGATGGACCTCTTGCCGGGCGGCACGCGCGGGTGCGTCTTCACGAGCTTTCCGTGATCGTAGAAGCGGACCAGTTGGCTGTCGGCGCGGGCCCGGAGTCGCTGGCGCCGGTACCTGAGTGGCAGCGAGTAGAGGCTCTTTGCGACGGCGGCGAACTGATCGATGCCGACCTTGGGGTCGCACCAGATCGGCACGTCGTATGGGGTAGTCGGAGCCGGGAGGAGCGCGGCACGCTCCTCCGCCTCGAAGTGCTCGCGCGGCAGTCGCTGCGTGGTGCTGTGGCGTTTCATCCCATACTCTTCGAGAGACCAGTAGCGGGCGCGGACGTGGGCATCGTCGAGGGACTGCAACCGTTCGCCCCCGAAGCAGTCGTCACGGACAGTGGGCACCGTCCGTTCGACGCGAGCTTTGTCCTTCGGGCAACGGACGCGGGCCGTGTCGATGACGAAGCCCCGAGCCTGTGCATACTCGCGAAACGCTTCGACGATCGTCGGCGAGATCGGGTCCGCCTTCGCGACGATCGCCTTGGTGTTGTCGGGAATCAACACATGGAAGACCCCGCCGAAGAACTCCCAGGCCGCCTCGCATGCCTCGATGGCCGTCTTGGTCGTCTCCTGGAAGATTGGGTAGACGAAGCGGTGGCGCGAGAGGACGGCGGTGAAGATCCACGCTCGGAAGCGGCGGCGCTTGCCGAACAGGTCCGGCTCGAGAAGTATCATCCACCCAGTGTCGATCTGGACTTCCTGGCCCGGCTCGCAATCGGCGACCGGTACGCTGGGGGCCCCGTGGCCAAAGCCGAGTTGATCCAACGCAAAGCGGCGGAGCGTCGCGTAACCGATCTCGACGCCTTGCCGCCACAGGAGCTTCGCGACCTTCGAGAGTCGCACATGATGCTCGAGGTGACCCGCTATAAACTCACGGTGAGCTTCACAGACGGTCCAGCCCTCTCCGCGCGGCCGTCCTGCCCCCGACCGCGTCGCCGCCACTACTGCGCCGACCAGATCCTCGTCCAGCGCGGAAAGCCCGTGCCCCTGCACCACGCCACGCGCCTTCGCCGCGGTGAGGTACCGGCGCACCGTCTTCACGTCGAAACCGAGTTGCTGGGCTATACGCCTCTTCGGCACGCCCATCAGCCACAGCCTCAGGACCTCTTTGACCTCGACCATCGTGACCTCGCGAAATGCCATCGTCGCCCTCCTTGGGGAGGGTGCATCGTGGCTGCTTGGTCACGCCTTTGGGGGAGGGAATACTTCTGCAAAACCCTCAGCGCCGGAGGGGGAATCCTTCTGCAAAACTCACGCGGCGGGGGTCCCTACCTTCTGAAAACCGACA
>JADGPD010000013.1 GCA_017882615.1 Thermoleophilia bacterium | reverse complement strand
CGGCCGGCAGAGGTACCCGTCGCGGCGCGCTGCGACGACGACCGCTGCGGTCGTGACGTTGCGATGCTCGCCGCTCGGCCGCCTGTGACTTGGTCGCCGGCTCGGGCTTTTTGGCCTCGGGCTTCTGATCGGGCCGGGCTTCGCCCGACGGCCTCTTGCGACCGCGACCACCGCGACTACCGCGGCGGCGGGGCGGGCGTTGCGCTCCCGCTTGGGCGGGAGGTCTACTTTCAACTGCCTTCGAGGGAGCTTCCGCCCGGGGGGCGGAAACCTCCTTCTTCTCTGGAGCTTGTTCCTTGTTGCGTCTGAACCAACGAGGCAAGGGAAACCTTCTCTCTCAAATGAGTGCGCGCGAGCGGCACCCTGGAAGCGGGCGCGCGGGTCGCGCTGCACGGAGGTATGGAAAACTTCATCTAGCCCCTAAGGCTACCAGGGTTGGGCGCTACCTCCATTCGCCCTGGCTCGAATCGCTCCGGACACCGGCTCGCAGCGAAGAAGCGCCGTCCGAAAGCGAACCTAGGATCGATCGCGTAGTGGCTGTGAGCGTAGAGACAGCGAGCCCACTCAGCCAAGACCCGGCTCGGTCGAGCCCCGCACTCTACGGACGGCGGCGGCCATGAGGATAGGACGATCCAGAGAGGACGTTCGCGAGCTGCTCGAGATCGAGGAGGCGGACGCCTGGTTCGAGTATCTCCGCTCGACTCGCGAAGTGCCTGCGTCGTGCTACGCGAACGTCGAGCGCTGGGCCTGGGCGCGACTGAACGGGCGCCTACGCTCGATCAAGGCCAGGCGAGCAGAGCTCGTTCCCGTGGCCTAAGGGATCTATTCCGAGGCAAACGCTGAGAAGTAGCGAAGCGCAGCGTCGCCCAGGGCTCGCGTTCCCGCATAGGCGATCGAGCCCTGCAGGGCCCAGGCTGGAAAGAGTGTCTCGTAGCGAACCCGACGGGCCAGTCTGCGCAGGCCCAGGCCCGCCGCGAGCACCGCGGCGATCTCGACTCCGCGCGCCGGCTCGAGCCGGCGATTGTGCGCGTAGCCGAGACGAAGAATCAGGCGCGCCTGCTCGAGAAAGAGGGCCGGCAAGTCGGCGGCCGGAACGAAGGTGGAGGCGCCGATAGCTCCCGCGCGGCGAGCCGAGCGCTGAATAAGTTCGTCGCAGACGCCCGCGCGCAGGGCCGGCATGCGCGCGGCAAGCGCCGTCGACCTGCCCTCGAGCCGGCGCGCAAGCAGCCTGCCGAGCTCTTCTACGGGCACCGGTCCTTCACTCTCCAGCTCGATGACGTCGGTCGCGAGCACTCCCGGAAGCGGGCTCTTGTCGCCTCCGATTCTCACGCAGATGATCGGGACTCGCGCCGCTTCTGCCGCTCTGAGCCGGCGCAGGTCGTCGCTCTTCGGCCGGCCGCGCAGCAGATACACGAGCGCCGCGGCCCGTTCGAGATCGTCGTCCTGCCGAACGCTGTCGGGCGTAGCGGATCGCGAGAGCTCACGCGCCAGCGCCGCAACCGGTCTGCGCGCCCCGGAGAGAACCAACGGGCCGGTCTGTTCGTTCTCGAGCTCGCGTTGCTCGGTCGCCAGGCCAAGCAGTGCGCGCGGAGAGAGGGAGGAATGGCCGGCCACGAGTTACTTCAGCCTCCCGCGCGCGCCCTCGCCGCGCATCTGCACGCCGATCAAGACACCGAGCGCCGCCAGGTTCGCGATCAGTGAGGAGCCCCCGACGCTCACCAGCGGTAAGGGGATGCCCGTGATCGGCGCGATGCCCATCGTCATGCCGACGTTGACGAAGACCTGGAACACCATGGTGGCGACTATGCCACCGATGACCACCGCTCCGTAGCCGTCGCCGGCGCCCGCGAGCGCGCGCAGGCCGCGCCAGACGACGAAGAGATAGAGAGCGAGCAAGATCGAGGTGCCGACGAAACCGTGCTCCTCGCCGATCGCGGCGAAGATGAAGTCAGTGTGATTCTCGGGCAGGAAGCCGAGGACGGTCTGGGTGGAGCCGATAGTTCCCCGCCCGTGCAGGCCGCCCGCGCCCAGAGCCACCTTCGACTGCGCGACGTTGTAGGTCGCATGGTTGGGGTCGAAACTGGGATGGATGAAGCCGGTGAGACGCTGGGTCTGATACGGCCTGAGCACCTGAACGCCGAGTGCGGGCAAGATCCAGACCAGGAGCGCGGCTCCTATCAGGGTCGCCGCAACCAGTGTCCCGAGGTGCAGCCAGCGTGTGCCCGCAATGAGAAGCACCGAGGCGGTGACGGCCGCGTAGACGAGCGCTGTGCCGAAGTCCGGCTGCATGAACACGAGCGCCGTGGGGATGGCGACCAGGATCAGCACGCCGATCACCGTGCTTCGATCGCGCAGGGCGCGACCTCGCTCGGCCAGGAACCCGGCCAGCGCCAGCACAACGAGGACCTTGGCGAACTCGGAGGGCTGGAACTGGAAGGAGCCGATCTGCAGCCAGCGCCTGGAACCGCGCTTGGCAACGCCGAGCAGCGGGACGAGCAGCAGCGTCAAGATGGCAACGACGTAGAGCGCACGCCAGTAACGGCGGTAGAGATCGGGATGGAACGCCGCCGCGAGGAGAAACATGACGGCACCCACTCCGGTGTAGAGCTCCTGCTTGGCGAGGTAGTAGTGCGGCTGCCCGGGGACCTCGTGGCCGGTGACCCCAGCGACGGCCCAGAGACCGTATCCGACGAGAGCAGCGATCCCGATCACGAGCAACCAGTCGACCTGGCGCAGGACGATCGCAAGGGGGAGCTCGCGAGTCTTCGCCAGCGGTGTGCCCAGTGGTCTCGCGGTCTCGAGCATCAGTCTGTTTGGGTCGGCAATGTGTACGTGCTGTGATTGATGTGGAAGTACTGCCGGAAGACTTCGAGCGCTGCGGGCGCAGCCGCGGTGCCGCCGTGGCCGCCGTTCTCGATTACGGCGCAGACGACGAGCTCGGGCTTGTCGGTCGGCCCGTACCCGCACCACCAGGCCTGGTTGAAGTTGCGCTGGTCTCGGTTCGAGTACTTCTCCGCCGTCCCGGTCTTGCCGGCGATCGGAATCGGGAAGCTGCCGAAGACGGCCGACGATGTCCCGATCGGGTCGTGGGTCGCCATGGTGAGCCCTTGCCGAATGATGTTCAGCTTCTGGCTGAAGTCGGAGCCGGGCGCTATCGCTTCGGGCGCCTTCGAGATGCCGAGCTTGATCGTTCTCTTGTCGCGCTGGACAGAGGCGAGCAGGTGCGGAGTGACGAGCTTTCCGGTTGCGATTCCGCCGTAGAGGCGCGCCATCTGCAGCGGGGTGACCTGTAAGTCCTTCTGGCCGATGGAGAGGTTGATCGAGTCACCCGGCTTCCATGTCCTGTCCTCGGCTCGCCCGAAGGGGGCTCTGTAGTGGTGGCGCTGCCACTTTGGTGTCGGCACGATTCCGGCGTAGTCGCCGATCTCGATACCGCTGTGCTGACCGAGGCCGAAGATCTTGGCCCACTTTTGGATAGGCGCACCGTAGCCCTTGGGCAGGCCCCAGATCTTCTGGCCGAGCTGGTAGAAGTAGGTATCGCAGGAGAGCGCGAGCGCCGTAGGCAGGTTGATCCAGCTGTTCGCGTTCGGGTCCCAGTTGTTGAAGGTATGGCCGTGGTCGATCAGCTTGCCCGTGCAGTGCAGGTTTGCCTCCGGATCGAGCACCCCGGACTGGATGGCGGCGATCGCCGTCACCGGCTTGAAGGTCGAGCCGGGCGGATAGAGGCCCATCGTGGCTCGATTGAGGCCCGGGTAGTTGTCGGCCAGACCGCTGGTGGCCGTCAAGCCCCAGCGAGCGAGCTTGCGATTGGTGACGTGGCCGGCATAGACCGCCGGCGAGTAGCTCGGATAGGAAGCCAGCGCCAGCACCGAGCCATCGTTCGGGTCGAGCGCGACGATCGCGCCGCCGTTCGCATTCCAGCAACTGGCGCATGAGTTCTTCGCGATCTGAATGCCGTCCTTCAGCGCCTTTTGAGCCACCGACTGCAGATCGGAGTCAATCGTCAGTTGCACCGTGTCGCCGGGCTGCGGCTCGGGGTTGGCAACCAGCTCGCTGCGAGGCCGTCCCTGCGAGTCGATGCCCTGCGCGGCTACCCCGGGCGTGCCGCGAAGGTAGTCGTCGAAGGCCGCCTCGACGCCGGATTGTCCAACCAGATCGCCCGGCTTGATCGAGGGATTGTTCTTGATCTCCTGCTCGGTGGCCGAGCCGACATAGCCGAGCGTCTGCGCCGCGAGCCAACCCCGTGGATAGTCGCGAACGTAGTGCGACGCGACCTCGACGCCGGGGAACCGGTCGGAGCGCTCGAGAATGTAGTCACTCTGCCAGTGGTTGACATCGGCCTTGACGACTAGCGGGTTGAGCGGATCGACCTTCCTGGCGTCTACCTCGCGATAGAGGCGCCTCGGCCTGACGTCCAGAACACCGGCCAGCTTCTTGAGCACCGCGTGGCGCGTCGGCCGGTCGCCCTTGCCGGGTAGCTCCGCGTACCAGACGCGCACCTCGTGGGTGAGCCGGTTCGTAACCAGGGCCACGTTGTTTCTGTCGACTATCGAGCCGCGCGGAGCCTGCAGGCGAACCGTTCTCACCTGGTTGTTCTGAGCGATGCGCAGGTACTCGTTTCCCGAGATGATCTGAAGCGCCCAGAGGCGGACGATCAGCGTCACGAACAGCGCGATCGCGATCGCGCCGAGAATGCCGGCCCGTAGAATCGTCTGCTGGTTGACGTGCCAGGGTTCGCGGGTGCGCGGATCGCCCGGTACGAAAGAGCCGAAACCTCCCGGTGTCTCAGGCAAGGACCCTCACCTCCGGGGCGCCCAGCTCATCGCCGTGTTTGCCGACCGCCCGGCGACAGAGCACGTAGACCGGCGCGATCAAAAGCAGGTTCAGCAGCAGTTCTCCGGGGAGAGCCCCCAGAACGAGCTTCCCGAAGGGCGCGGGCTCACCGATCAGGAAGCGGACGAGCAACCCGCCCAGCTCGTAGAGAACCGTGATGACGGCAACCGAGAGGAAGGGTGCGTGCGCCCGGTCGCGTCCGGTCGTCTCGCCATAGCGACCGGTCCAGAAGCCTGCAAGCGTGAGCAGCAGTGAGGTTAGGCCGAGCTGGCCGAAGGTCGAGATGTCGAACAAGAGCCCGGCCGCAAACCCCGCACTGGCGCCGAGAACCGAGCCACGCAGAAGCGCTAGTGAGACGACCACGACGAGCAGCAGGCCGGCGCTGCCGGAACCGAGCGAGAGCGCGTCGAACCAGCTGCCCTGCAGGATCGCCGCGGCGAAGACGATTGCAGCCGTCTTCAAGACCAACCTCACGGGCCACTCACTTGCCTGTTGTTCGGGATCAGCACGATAACGGCCTCCAGCGATGAGAAATCGACGGTCGGCTCGACCTGGATCTGAATGTTGGGATCGACGTCGGTCCGGCTGTAGCTGCTGATCCGCCCGATCGAGACCTGGGCCGGGTAGAGCGAGGAGAGATCCGGCCGGCGCCAGCCCGAGGTGATGATCGAGTCGCCCTCCCTGACCCTCTGGTCGGTCTTGACGTTGTCGAGTATCAGCACGTCGCTGCCCGTCGCCGGGTGGCGGACGATCCCCTCGGCGCCGGTGCGCAGGTCGCGGGCCGAGGCGGCGAAGCTCGGGTCGCTTACCAGCGTCACCTTCGACGTCGTCGGGCCGACCTGGGATATCCGCCCGACCAGGCCGTCACCGACGACAACGGGGTCGTCGATCCGGATGTCGCGATTCTGCCCGGCGGTTATCACGATCGTCTGCTCGAAGGCTCCGGTGGCCGGAGTCATCACCTCGACGTTCACCTTCTGATAATCGTGTGGGAAGCGCGACGAGTGCTCGTAGTTGAGCAACGTCTCCAGCTGCGTCACCTCGGCCTCGGCGTTCTTCTGCCGCGCGCGTTGTTGGCGCAGGCTCTCGAGCTCCTGGCGCATCTTCTTGTTCTCGTTCTTGGCTGTGAGCATGCCGTGAATCCAGCCGTAGCCGTCCTCGAAGGGCTGGGCGACGCGATCGGCAACTACCTGGAAGGGCTTCGTAGCGGAGCTTCCGTAGCCCTGGACGCGATGCATTGGACCGTTCGACGATTCGCGGAAGGAGACGGTCAGAAGCGCCAACGAGAGCAGCACGAGCACAACGACGATGACTCGACGCCGAATTGTCCTCCGATCCCGAGCCAAGGATGAAGAGGCGGACGCTCGCCGCCCCGCCGAGCCCAGGACCCCGAACCGTGGTGTGCGGTTACGAGGCACGTAGCGAGACATTCTAGAGAGCCGTGCAACCCTAGGCGCCGGTCACGGGGGCGGCGGCGCGGGGAGCGCAGGCTCGGTCAGCGCTTGTTGTGTCGCCGCCGCGAGCGTTCGCTGCGATGAATGACGTCGAACTCTTCCAGACTCTTGCCCGATCCGACCGCGACGCAGGTGAGTGGCGACTCGGCAACCTGAACGGGCATGTGTGTCTCGTGCCTGAGCCGTTCGTCGAGCCCCGTGAGGAGCGCGCCGCCACCAGCCAGAACTATGCCCCGGTCCATGATGTCGGCCGCCAGCTCGGGCGGCGTACGGTCGAGAGTGGCGCGAATCGCGTCGATGATCTGGGTGACCGGCTCGTCGAGCGCCTGGCGAACTTCTTCCGAGGAGATGATCACCGTCTTCGGCAGGCCGGTGAGCATGTCACGCCCGCGCACTTCGGCCTGAAGCTCTTCGCGCAACGGATAGGCCGAGCCGACCTCGAGCTTGAGCTCCTCGGCGGTCTGATGGCCGATCAGGAGCTTGAACTCGCGCTTGAGGTAGTTGACGATGGCGTCGTCCATCTCGTCGCCGCCCAGGCGAAGGCTCTGTGAGACGACGATCCCGCCCAGCGAAATGATCGCCACCTCGCTGGTGCCGCCACCGATGTCCACGATCATGTTCCCGGCCGGTTCGGCGACCGGCAGCCCGGCCCCGATCGCGGCTGCCATCGGCTCCTCGATCAAATAGGCCTTGCGCGCACCGGCCGTGAGCGTGGCCTCCTCGACGGCGCGCTTCTCGACACCGGTCACGCCGCTCGGCACGCAAACGACGACGCGCGGGTGAGCAAAGCGATTCTGGTGCACCTTCTGGATGAAGTGGCGCAGCATCGTCTCGGTCACTTCGAAGTCGGCGATCACGCCGTCCTTGAGCGGGCGAATGGCCGAGATCGTTCCCGGAGTGCGACCGAGCATGCGCTTGGCCTCGACGCCGACCGCATATACCTCGCCCGTGCGCTGGTCGATAGCGACCACCGACGGCTCGGAAAGCACGATGCCACGACCCCGCACGTAGACGAGCGTGTTCGCCGTCCCCAAGTCGACGGCCATGTCGCGGCCCCCAAAGCCGCCAATCGAGCTGAAGATGCCCATAGCGACGTGCGAGTCTAGCTGTTTTAGCCTTTCAGGGACGGTTGCGGTCGTCAGGCGAGCGCGGATAAAGGGGCTCGAGGGAGGTCGTGCCACCACGTTTGCTTGTTCGCTCTACGTTCCGGTGCGGAGCGGGCGAACGTGGCCGGGCGAGGCGAGTCGGCGCTCGTTTCCAGGCCGTTATCCGAGCCCGTAAACGCCTGGGAAGCGCCGGACTAGAATGCTCACCAGGAGCGCCGCCGGGAGTCCGACAACGTTCAGGTAGTCGCCCTCGATGCGAGCGACTTGCCGCGCACCGAGGCCCTGAATGGCGTAGGCGCCGGCCCGTCCGCGCCACTCGTCGCCGGCGAGATAGGCATCGATCTCGCGCGCGCTCAGCTCGCGGAAGGTCACGCGCGTGATCTCGTGCTCGAGCTCCTCCCAGCCCAGGCCGATCAGGCAGAGCCCGGACACGACCTCGTGCGTTCTTCCCGCCAGACAGGTCAGCATGGCGCGAGCCTCGCTCTCGTCGGCCGGCTTGCCGAAGACGCGCCCGTCCAGCAGAACCGCGGTGTCGATGCCCAGCACCGGACGGTTCGCCGCCTCGCCGGCCAGCGAGCGCGCCTTGCCGCGGGCGTGCGCGCGCATCAGCTCGATCGGATCGGCGCCGGGATCATCCTTCTCGTCGTAGCGCGGACGGGCCACGTCGAAGGGAAGTCCCAGCTGGCCGAGTATCGCGCGCCGCTGTGGCGAGGTCGAGGCGAGCAGGAGCGGCGTGGGCGCGCTGCCGCTCACAGCTTCCGCGCGACCCAGATCTCCTCGGCCGGCCATTTCTGAGCCCACTCGACGCTGACGAAATCCCAGAGTGGGTTGTCACTCGCTCCCTCGGGCGCGTACAGCTCGACCAGACGTTCTAGCTCGAAGCCGGCTTCGCGAAGCAGATCGATCCATTCGCCGTGCGGAAGCTGAAACTCGCTGCCCTGACCGTCGTCGTCCACCCAGTCGATTCGATACAGGCCGGGTTGCGGCCGCTCGAGCTTTTCCCGGACAACCCCCTTTTCGTCACTGCAGAGCACGAGCAGGGTGGAGTTGCGCATGAAAACCAATTGGCCTCCGGGCCTAAGCAGCCGCCTTGCCTCGGGGATCCACTTCTTCGGATCGCACCAGGTACTGGCCCCGTACTCCGAAAGCGCGAGATCGAAAGAATTGTCCGGCAGCGCCACTTCCTCGGCGTTCGCCTCGATGAGTGGAAACTCGAGCTCGAACTCGCGCTGAAAACGGCGCGCCCGTTCGAGCTGATCGGGATTCAGGTCGACCCCCACCACGCGCGCGCCTCGCCGGGCCAGCCAAGCGGAGAAGTACGCCGTCCCGCAACCGAGCTCGATCACATCGGTCTCGTAGAGCCCGGGCAACACATTGATGTCGTTCTCGGGCACACGGAAGATTCCCCAGCAGATATCTTCCGTCGCCCACTGGGCGCGTCCCCACTCCTCCTGACCGCGGCCGTATATCGACCACAGAGCCCTATTGTTCGCTGCGTAGTCGGGCAGTTCAGACGGCTTCATCGGGGAACCAAAGCGCCAACTCTCGCCTCGCCGATTCGGGCGAGTCGGAGCCGTGCACGAGGTTGTCGGGCATCGATAGCCCCAGGTCGCCGCGGATCGTCCCCGGCGCCGCCTTCGCCGGATCGGTCGCGCCCATGGTCGAGCGGACGACGGTCACCGCCGACTCGCCCTCCACCACTAGGGCGAGCGTCGGGCCCGAGGTGATGAAGGAGACGAGCCTTGCGAAAAACTCTTTGCCGCGATGCTCCGCGTAGTGGGCGCCGGCCAGCTCCTCGTCGACCTGAACGAGCCGGGCACCGCGCAGCGCCAGGCCCCTGCGCTCGAGGCGGGCGACAATCTCGCCGCATAAACCACGCCTGACCGCATCGGGCTTGACGAGCACCAATGTGCGCTCAACAGCCATCAGACCGGAAGTTTAGTGAAGCGACCTCAACAAGAGCTTAGATTGCGTTAGTTTCACTCGGCCGAGTGAGAAGTACGACCCTCGGGTTAACCCCGAACGCAAGGTCGACCCACTGATTGGGTGCGATCGGAGAAGTGCTTCTTCTCGTTAGGGGTTCACCGCCCAAGCGGGAGGAAGATCGACCGCTCAGCGTGATCGGCGCAGGTGCGGAGGTCGCTCCCAGGTTTCCTCGGCGACCGTTTCCTGCGGCGCTACCGGCGCCTCGCAGTAGGGGCAGATCTGCCAGAGCGGCTCGAGCGGCGCTTTACAGCGTGCGCAGGGCTGCTTGAGACGCGTGGTGCAAACGGGGCAGACGAGGTAGTTGGAGTCGATGTCCACCTGGCAAACCGGGCAGCGGGTCACGCGCTTCCCGAGACGCGCTTCCATCTCCTTTATCTCCAGCTCGCGCTCGTGCACCTCGTCGAGATATTCGGGCGGGCGGAAGAGCATGTAGATGATCGCGCCGAAAAACGGGAAGAGAAGCGCCAGCGCCGTCGAGGTACCGATCAGCCACGGATCCTCGATGCGCCGCCGCGCATCCTTGTTGACCCAGTAGGCGACCGCGAGCCAGAGGACGGCGATGAAGAAGAAGGACAGATTCCTGATCACGTCCCAGAGGTTCGAGTCGAAGAAGCTGGTCAGCGAAGCAACGGTAATTGGGGCGAGAAGTGGATTTGTCATACGAGCAGTTTGCCTACGAAGTATCCGATTCCGAATGCAGTACCGAGAACAATGGCGACGACTATAAGCAATACGAAAAAAGCGGTTAAGCCATGGCTTGCGTTCTTCATTCCCCCACAGCTTCCTCTATCGACGCAAGATCGGCAAGAAGGTAGAGCGACCCGGTAACGAGAAGGTACCCGTCGGGCGCCGCCAACTCTCGCCCCCGAGCGAGAGCCTGCGCGGGATCATCGACCGCCACGACCCGCTCGAAAAGGCCTTCGGCCCGCGCCGCCAGCTCGGCCGCCGGGAGCGCTCGCGGGCTCGAGGAGCTGGTCGCGACGAACGTGCTCGCGAGCGGGGCAAGCGTCTCGAGCATCGAGTCGACATCCTTTTCGCCAAGGATCGAGCAGACCAGTGTCCAGTCGTTACGAGGCAGGTGCCGCACGAGCCAGGCAACACCGGCCGGATTGTGAGCGCCATCCCAGAGCTCGCGCTCATTGCGCCACTCGAACCGGCCCGGGACGATCGCGGCGACCTTCTCGTTGCCGATCGCTCGACCGAGCACGAGCTCGACCGCCTTGCGCGCTATCTCATCCTGATCGACGATCGAGATCGATCCTGCGCCCGCCTCGCGCGCCAGCGTCTCCCACTCCCCTTCGCCCAATACGACCTTGGCGCCGGGCGCGATCACGGCCAACTTCTCGAGCGCGATCTGCTCGCGCGTCGAGCCGAGCCACTGTGTGTGCTCGAGCGAGACGTTCGTGAGCACGACGACCTCGCTTGCGATCACGTTGGTCGCGTCATAACGACCGCCAAGCCCGGCCTCGACGGCGGCCACTTCGACCCCGGCAGCGGCAAACTCCGCGAAGGCGGCCGCTGTGATGACCTCGAACTGGGTGGCTTGCAACCGCTCCGCGGACGGCCTCACGCGGGCGAGCGCCAGCTCGAGATCGGCCTCGACCCCATTCACGCTGATTCGCTCTGCCCAGCCGCGCACGTGCGGCGAGACGGTGGCGCCGCTCAGCACACCCTCGCCGGGCAGCAGCGCCTCGATCCGTTTCGTCGTCGTCGTCTTGCCGTTCGTGCCGACGACGTGAACCGAGCGAAAGGCGCGCTCCGGACGATCTAGCTCGGCGAGCAGCTCCTTCATCCTCTCCAGGCCGAAACGCTCCGGCCAGGGGCTGAGAGAGCTGAGCCAGGCCGCATTCGGGCCGCCGCGCAGATCAACCGGAGAGGGCATCGAGCTCACGCCTGTAACGGGCGAGCTTCTCGCGCTCGGCCTCGACGACCTCGCCTCTCGCGCGCTCGACGAAGCTCGGATTAGAGAGCATCTTCTCGCAACGCGCGATCTCCGAATTCAGCCGTTTGGTCTCGGCCTCGATGCTCACCGCTTCGACCTTCATCCGCTCGGGCTTGACGACGGCCTCGAAGATGCGCTTTTCATCGTCTGTGAGACTCACGCGCAATCCGCTGCGGCGGAAGATCGCCGCCGCGTCTTGAATCCGCTCCAGCGCATTCGCGTCGGCCGCGTAGCCGTCGTCGGCCTCGGGCCAGGGCGAGACGATCAGGCGCGCCTCGCGAGCCGGCAAGTTCGACCAGATCTCCTCGGTCACGTGCGGCATGACCGGATGGAGCAGCGCGAGCAGGCGCTCGAGCGCCGCGAGCGCCGTCGAGCGAGCGTCCGCGTCGCCTTCGTAGAGGCGCGGCTTGATCGACTCGGCGTACCAGTCGCAGAACTCGTCGAAGGTGAGGTGGTAGAGCCGGGTCACGACCCCCGCGTAGTCGAAAGCGCTGAAGCACTCCTCGATCTCGCGCCGCGTCGCCTCGAGCCGGGCCAGGATCCAACGCTCGGCGACCTCGCCGGGGCGGGCGCCGGGCTCGGCCTCGCCGACGTTGGCGAGGATCAAGCGAGAGACGTTCCAGAGCTTGTTGGCGAGCTTGCGTCCCTCCTCGACGGCGCCGTACGAGAAGCGCACGTCTTGAGTGGAGGACATCTTGAGCAGGCCGTAGCGCACCGCGTCGGCGCCGTGACCTGCAATCACCTCGAGCGGATCGATGCCGGTGCCGAGGCTCTTGGACATGCGCCGGCCGTCGGTGGCCAGCACGGTCGAGTGGATGACCACGTCGCGGAAGGGAACCTCGCCGAGCAACTCCAGCCCGGCGAAGATCATACGGTTCTCCCAGAGACGGATGATCTCACGCGCGGTGGTCTGCAGGTTGCCCGGATAGAACGTGCGCAGATCGTCTGTCTCGTCGGGCCAGCCGAGCGTGGCGAACGGCCAGAGCGCGGAGGAGAACCAGGTATCAAGCACGTCCTCGCTGCGTGTGAGCTTCGTAGACGCGCACTCGGCGCAAGCGCCGGGCTCCGCCTCCTCGACCGTCAGGTGGCCCTCAGGGCACTCCCAGATGGGTAGCTGATGGCCCCACCAGAGCTGCCTGGAGATGCACCAGTCGGGCGCCTCCTCGAGCGACTCGATCGCGAAGCGGTGCTGCGACTCGGGATGGAAGCGGACGCGCCGCTCGCGCAGCGCCTCCAGCGCCGGCTTCTTCAGCTCCTCCATCGAGCACCACCACTGCAACGAGACGCGCGGCTCGATGCGGGTCTCGCAGCGCTCGCAGAGAGCGACCGCGTGACGGAAGGGCTCGCGCGAGACGAGCAGATCGCGCTCCTGGCACCAAGCGAGAATGCGCTCCGTCGCCTCTTCCTGAGTCAGGCCGGCGAGCTCCGCCACCTCGTCGTTCATGCGCCCGTCGGGGCCGATCACGCTCGGCTCGCCCAGCCCATGCGCACGCCCGATCTCGAAATCGACGGGGTCGTGCGCGGGGGTGATCTTGAGCGCCCCGGTGCCGAACTCGGGATCAACGTGCTCGTCGGCGATCACCGGGATACGGCGCTCGACGAACGGCACGATCACCTCCTTGCCGACGAGACCCTCGTATCGCTCGTCGCCGGGGTGCACCGCCAGCGCGACATCGGCCGGGATCGTAGCGGGGCGCACAGTGGCGATGGCAATGTGGCCCGACCCGTCGGCGAGCGGGTAGCGGATCGTGACCAGCTCGTCGGTGGCGTCGATGTGCACCAGCTCGAGATCGGACAGCGAAGTGCAGTGGAAGGGGCACCAGTTGATGATCCTGTTGTCGCGGTAGATCCAGCCCTTGCGATAGAGATGGACGAAGAAGCGCAGCACCGCCCGGGTGTAGCCCTCGTCCATCGTGAAGCGCTCGCGCCGGTAGTCGAGCGAGGCGCCGAGGCGCCGGAACTGCGTCATGATCTTGCCGCCGTACTCGTGCAGCCACTCCCAGACGCGAGCCTCGAACGCTTCCCGTCCCAGCTCCTGGCGCGTCTTTCCCTGCGTCGCGAGGTACTTCTCGACAGCGTTCTGAGTGGAGATGCCGGCATGGTCGTAGCCGGGCTGGAAGAGCACGTTGAAGCCCTGCATGCGCTTCATGCGCACGACCGAGTCACCGAGCGCCAGCTGGAGGGCGTGACCGATGTGCAGCTCGCCGGTGACATTCGGCGGCGGATGGGCATCGACGAACGTCGGGCGCGAATTGTCGGGATCGGCGTTGTAGAGACCCTCCTCTTCCCAGGTCTTCTGCCAGCGCTCCTCGACGCCTGCGGGCTTGTAGAGCGGTTCCATCGAGTTGGATTCTACGGATCAGGCAGCCGCGGGCAGCTGGAGTGCATTCGTCGCGCCGAGCTGATCCCCGGCGCGATCCAGTCGATCAACGAGGGGGCGTGGGGCTGCGCCCCGGCCGCCTACGATCTACGGCTCTCTGATCAGGAGGAGCGTCAAGTTCGGTCGGGTTAGGAGTTGCTGCCCGACCGACGGATCGAACCATCCGGCGATTCCGCCGTGGGCATGAGTGACCAGGATGATCAGGTCGGCCGGTAGCGATTCGCTCGCGGCGAGGATGGCGGCTCCGGGCCTCCGCAGGTCGACCGCAGTTTCCACATCGGGTACCCGACCTCGTAGCCGGGCAGCGAGCGCATCCAGCCGCTCGCGGATGTCGTCCTGCTCGAACTGGCGGGCCAGCGCCGTTGCGCCCGGCAGCAGCTGGCTCTGCGCAGGTGAGGGAGGCTCCGGCACCGAGAGCAGCGTCACCGAGGCGTCGAAGGCCCCGGCCAGAGTGCCGGCCGCGTCGAGGGCGGCATCGATGTCGTGGCCGAAGTCGATCGGCACGAGCAGCTTTCTGAGCTCGAACTCAGGGGCATCCGAATGCCGCACTGTGCGGAGCAGAATCGGGGTGCTACCGCCACGCAGAATGCGCTCGGCGATGGATCCGAGCAACCGGTCGAGTGGCCCGGTGCGACCGTGCGCGCACATCGCGATGAGATCGGCCGCCTGCTCGTGTACGTGTTGATCGATGGCGGCCGCGACGTCGTCGACGGGCCGCTCGTGCACGTGTACCTCCACTGTGATTCCGCTTCGGCGTATTCGCCCGGCCTGCTCGTCGAGATAGGCCTCGGCCGCGGCCGCACCGGCGAGATGCGGCTCGCCGTGCACGCTGGTCGGAGGCTCGTGCTCGAGCACGTGAAGCAGCACCAGCGACGCCCCGAGCTTCTGCGCAAACGAACAGGCGGCAGGCAGCACCTCCTCGGCGAGATGTGAGCCGTCGAGCGGGACGAGGATACGCCCCACCTTCACAGCCCTAACACCTGCATTAGGAGGAACACGTTCAGGGCGACGATCAGGATCGTCAGGCCCCAGAGCGGAGCCGAGACGGCGGCGCGATTTCGGAAGGAGCCCATGACATCCATCTTGCCCGTAAGCCAGGCCAGAGGGATCAGCGCCCCGGGGATTCCGAAGGAGAGCACTACCTGGCTGAGCACGAGCGCGCGAGTCGCGTTCACACCTATGCCGGCGATCACGAGCGCCGGGATCATCGTGACGGCGCGGCGAAACCAGAGCGGAAAGGTGCGGTTCAGGAAGCCACTCATGATCACCTGGCCGGCGAAAGTGCCGACAGCAGAGGCCGAAAGCCCCGAGGCGAGCAGTGACACCGCGAAGATGACGCTCGACGCGCCCCCGAGTATCGGCACGAGCGTCTTGTGCGCCTGCTCGATGCCGGAGACGCCAGCCAGGCCGTGGGCATGGAACGTTGCGGCGGCCATCATCACCATCAACACGTTGACGATGCCCGCGAGCGCCAGCGCGATCACGACATCCGTGCGTTGCGCGCGCAGCATCCGCCGCAGCTTCTGGGGGTTGTCGCGTACTCCCCGTTTCTGCATCAGCGCCGAGTGCAGGTAGATGACGTGCGGCATCACCGTGGCGCCCAGGATCCCGGTTGCGAGCAGCACGCCTTCCTGACCGCCCAGTGACGGCGGCAGGAAGCTCCGCCCAGTGGCCACTAGATCGGGCTTTCCGAGGAATGTCTCGGCCGTATAGCTAACGGCTATCACTCCCACCAGCGCCGCGATAATGGCCTCGAACAGGGGCATGCCCCAGCGCTGGAGCGCGAGCACGACGACCGTCCCTGCGCCGGCGATAATCGTCGCCGGGAAGAGCGGGATGCCTGTCAGCAGCTTCAATCCGAGCCCCGCGCCAAGCAGCTCGGCGAGGTCGGTCGCCATTGCGACCACCTCCGCGCCGAGCCACGCCGCGAAGACGAGGCGCCGCGGCGCGCGATCCCGGATGTGCTCGGGCAGGTTGCGGCCCGTCACCAGCCCGAGCTTTGCCGACTGGAGCTGGATGACCATCGCGGCGATGTTCGCCACCACGACGATCCAGACCAGGCGATAGCCTTCCTCCGACCCGGCCTGAATGTTCGTCGCGAAGTTCCCGGGATCGACATAGGCGACGGCAGCCACGAATGCCGGGCCGAGGAACAACCATGTGCCCCTTACGCGGCGTACTCCGCTCGAGCGCCCGAGGCTGCGTAGGAAGCGGAACCGGATGTAGGGGGTCAGGTCCTGCATGTGCAACGCCGTATATTGATTGCACGTAGCGAACGATGCGGCGGCTAACGGAGGGGTGCCGTAGTTTCGAAGCGATCGCCTCCTCAGCAGCCTCGCCGGAGCGACCGTGATCGCCCTGGCCGTGCTCTCGTTGGAGCTGCTCGCCGCGGCGGCGATCAATCCGGGCGGGCTCTAGGAAAGAGCCGTTACTACGCCGACTCTTCGGCGAGCTCTTCTTCTTCAGGCTCGTCGGCTGCGGCGCCGCTGGTGACCAGCGTCGGGCGCTGGCCTTTGGAGATCGTCTCCTTGGTGATGACGCACTTGGAGACGTCCTTGCGCGACGGCAGCTCGAACATCACGTCGAGCAGGGCGGCCTCGATGATCGAGCGCAGGCCGCGGGCGCCGGTCTCTCGCAGAAGCGCCTTATCGGCGATCTCCCAGAGCGCGTCCTCGGTGAAGACGAGCTCGACCTCGTCGTAGGCGAAGAAGCGCTGGTACTGCTTTACGAGCGCGTTCTTCGGGTCGGTCAGGATCTGGACCAGGTCTTCGCGCTTGAGCTGGTGCACGGCCGAAATGACCGGCAGGCGGCCGATGAATTCCGGAATGAGACCGAAGTTGAGCAGATCCTCAGGCATCACATCGGCAAGCAGTTCCGAGCTCTCGGTGTCGTTCTTGGAGCGGATCTCGGCGCCGAACCCGACGGCGTTCTTGCCTGCGCGGCGGCCGATGATCGCGTCCAGGCCGGCAAAGGCGCCACCACAGATGAAGAGGATGTTGGTGGTGTCGATGGAGAGAAACTCCTGGTGCGGATGCTTGCGCCCGCCCTGGGGCGGTACCGAGGCGACCGTGCCCTCGAGGATCTTGAGTAGCGCCTGCTGCACACCCTCGCCCGAGACGTCGCGCGTGATCGACGGGTTGTCGGCCTTGCGCGCGATCTTGTCGACCTCGTCGATGTAGATGATCCCGGTCTCGGCCTTCTTGATGTCGAAGTCGGCGGCCTGGATCAGCTTGAGCAAGATGTTCTCGACGTCCTCGCCGACGTAGCCAGCCTCGGTCAGCGCCGTCGCGTCCGCGATTGCGAAGGGCACATTGAGGATCCGTGCGAGCGTCTGGGCCAGCAGCGTCTTCCCACAACCGGTCGGGCCGAGCAGCAGGATGTTCGACTTCTGCAGCTCGACATCGGAGTCCTCGACGACCATCTGAACGCGCTTGTAGTGGTTGTAGACCGCTACAGCCAGCGTTCGCTTCGACTCCTCCTGGCTGACGACGTAGTCGTTGAGAACGCCGTAGATCTCCTTGGGCTTGGGCAGGTTCTCGAGATCGAGCTGGGCCGGAACGGTCAGCTCTTCGTCGATGATCTCGTTGCAGAGATCGATGCACTCGTCGCAGATGTAGACACCCGGGCCTGCGATGAGTTTCTTGACCTGCCTCTGCGACTTGCCGCAGAAGCTACAGAGGAGCTGCTCGTTGCCGTCACTTGCTCTGGCCACTTCTACTCCTTGTAACTCGAAATCGTCGTTTCGGCTAGCTCCAATTGGCGCCGAGCAGTCGTGGCGGCGGCGACGTTCACTAGCTCCCGACCTTCTCCGGCACCGGCGTGGAGGAGCGGTGCTCCAGCACGCGGTCGATCAATCCGTACTCGAGCGCCTCCTCCGAGGTCATGAAGTAGTCGCGCTCCATGTCCTTGGCGACCTTCTCCATCTTCTGGCGGGAATGCGCCGAGAGGATCTCCTCGAGCCGGCGCTTGATGTTGATCACTTCGCGCGCCTGAATCTCGATGTCGGAAGCCTGGCCCTGGAAGCCGCTCGAAACCTGATGAATGAGAATCTTCGAGTTGGGTAGCGCGGCGCGCTTGCCCTTGGTGCCGCCGGCCAGAAGAACCGCGCCCATCGACATCGCGATGCCGACGCAGGTCGTTTGCACGTCCGGCTTGATGAACTGCATCGTGTCGTAAATAGCCAGTCCGGCGTACACGGAGCCCCCGGGCGAGTTGATGTAGATGGAAATGTCCTTGTCCGGGTCTTCGGACTCTAGGTGGATCAATTGAGCGATCACGAGGTTGGCGATCTGATCGTCGATCGGCGTGCCCAAGAAGATGATCCGCTCGTTGAGTAGCCGCGAGTAGATGTCGAACGAGCGCTCGCCGCGCGATGTCTGCTCGATGACCATTGGGATCAAAGGACTCATGAAGTCTCCTCACTACCTGGGGTCCACAGTTTCGTAGCGGAGGCCGGCTTTTCCTTCCCCGGCGTCCAGATTTGCTCGCGCGCTTCAGCCTGAGCGAGCGGGATCGGCTTGACTTCTTCGCAGATGCGATCGAGGGCGGCGCTCATGCGCATGTCCTCTCGCAACTCCTCGTGGCGGCCCTGGCGCCAGATGTCCGCCACCAGCTCGTCGGCGTCCTCGCCCGTCGCGCCGGATTGCTCGCGCACGAGCTCCTCGATCTCGTTGTCCGAGATCTTGATCTTCAGCTTGTCGGCGCCGGCTTCGAGCACCAGCTCTCGGGCGATCGAGCGGCGAGCCTCGACTCGCACCTCCTCAACGAGCTGCCCGGCGTCCTGGCCGGTCAGCTGGAGGTAGAGGTCGAGATTCATGCCACGCTGCTCGAGCGACCGAACCAGGTTGGCCAGCAGGGCGCGGGCCCGCTCTTCGACGAGCACCGGATGTACGTCGACGTTCGAAGCATCGACCAGCGCGTCGACCGCCGCCTCGCGGAAGGCGATGTCGCGCTCGGCCTCGGCCTGGGCCAGCAGTCTTCCTTCGATCTCGGAGTGCAGCTCGCCGAGAGTCTCGAACTCGCTCGCGGCGCGCGCCAGCTCGTCATCTAGCGGTGGCAGGTCCTTCTCCATGATCTCTTTCACGGTCACCTTCACGGTGCTCGTGCTGCCGTCGGTGAGGAAGAAGGGAATCTCGCGGCTCTCACCGGCTTCTGTCCCGATCAGCCCCTGCTCGAGCTCGCGAGTCAGCTTGCCCGCCCCGAGCTCGACGACCTGATCGCGGCTCTCCTCTTCGCCCTCGCTGACGAAATCGACGACGAGCGTATCCCCGAGCTGTACCGACCTTCCCTCGACCGGCACGAGCTGGGCGACGCTTGCGCGGAGGGCGTCGAGCTCGCGCTCGAGCAGACCGTCCGGAATCTCCGCCTCGCCCTTGCCGACCTCGAGCTTGCGCCAGTCGGCCAGCTTGGGCAGCGACTGCAGATCGAACTCGGCGCTGAAGCTCCAACCCGAATCGGTTGAGACAGGCAGCTCGTAGTCGAACTTCGGCTCCGACACCGGGCGCAGTCGCTTGCTCGCCACGGCCGCACGGAGCCAACCGCCGACGTGCGTCTCGACAGCTTCGGTGTAGATGCGCTCCTTGCCTAACCGGCGCACGAGTATCGGCATCGGCACCTTGCCGGCGCGAAATCCGGGCACCTTCGTGCGCTCGGCCAGGTCGGCGCCGGCGTGCTCGACTGCATGCTTGATGTCAGTGCTCGGCACTTCGACCGTCAGGCGCACACGGTCCTGGGCGAGCTCGGCTACGTTCGTCTCCACGCACCGCATTCAAGCAGAGCCGGCCCGGCCGCCGTCGGATTCCTCGGCGCGGCTCCCTAGGCGAGCAACTCGAGGCGCTCGCCGTCGGACAGCTCCAGGTAGCCACCGGCCTCGACCTCGTTGGTCAGGATGTTCTCGGCACAGCGCGCGCAGCGCGGGCAGAACTGCTTACCGGCGCCGAAGCGCAGCTGCTCGAGCGCCTCGGCGACCGGGCGCTGAGCCTGATAGATGCGAGTCGTGAGCATCGAGTCGAGCGCGTCGGCGACGTGGATGATGCGGGCGCCCAGCGGGATGTCCTCGCCGGCGAGACTGTCCGGGTAGCCGCTGCCGTCCCAGCGCTCGTGGTGGTGACGGATCGCAGGCACCGCGTCGGCGAGGAAGCCGAGCCGCTCGATGATGCGCGCCCCCTCGTCGGCGTGCTTGCGCATCACTCCCCACTCCTCGAGGCTCAGACGGGCGGGCTTGAGCAGGATCGAGTCGGGGATGGCGAGCTTGCCGATGTCGTGGAAGAGCGCGGCGTGACCAAGCAGGTCGAGCTCCGGTTCCGAGAGCTCCAGCTCGCGGCCGACGGCCAGCGCCAGCTTCTGAACACGACGCGAGTGGCCGGCGGTGTACGAGTCGCGAGCATCGACCGTGGCCGACAGGCTTTCCATCGCGGCGGTAGAGCGCTCGCGCAACAGTTGGTTGGCCTCGGCCAGGGAGACGTTCTGCTTCTTGATCATCTCGGCTGCCGTGCGCAGCCTGCG
Organism: Thermoleophilia bacterium; assembly: GCA_017882615.1. Lineage (GTDB taxonomy): Bacteria > Actinomycetota > Thermoleophilia > Gaiellales > Gaiellaceae > Fen-549. Next base: position 19,166 of record JADGPD010000013.1, on the reverse strand, counting down.
CGCGCTGCCCTGCGTGTGGTTCAGGTAGGCCTCCTGGGTGCGCCGGATGAGCACCAGCGGGAGCGCAAAGACGAGCAGCGCATAGGCGTGCATCGAGCCGTAGCCGACGACCATCGCCGCCGCTACCGCGCCGTAGACGAGGTAGTGACCGGTCATCCACGAGAAGCGATCGCGCCAGAGCGCCCACCAGCTCTGTCCCGACTCCAGCGCCAGGGCCAGCGCCAACAAGCCGGTGTTGAGGACGAAGTAGATGCCCGCGGCAGCCAGCGCCGCCGGAACCACTCTGATGTCGTGCGAGCCGAGCGGTAGCGCAAAAACAAGCTCGTAGGCGCCGACCGCTCCGAGCGTCGAGAGAGTGAGCGCACCGACGTTGAAGAGCGGCTGATGCAGCGGCGATCGGCGAGCGCCCCAGTCGACGAGCGTCGCGACAAACGCCGCCGCAAGCGCGATCCGAGCGCCGAAAAGCGAGGCTCCGGCGATCGCGCCCACAGCGGTGACCGAGATCGACGAATCGTCCGTCTCGATCGCCAGCACCTGGCCAATCGCTATCAGGGCCACCAGCGCGCACATTCCGACCAGATCGCGGCTCGAGCCGAATACGGCGCCCGCTGCGCCGCCCGCAACGCCGGTGACCGTGAGCACGCCGATCAGCCACATCAGAGGGCGTGGAACATCGAGGACGCTCAGCCACTCGCGCGCCCGAACTCGCCGGCGCTCTTTCCGAGGCTTGATCGCCGCAGCTGCCGGTAGTGGAGTGACGTACTCGCCGTCCTCGGGGATCACGACGGCGGCGGCATTCGCGGGCTCGATCAGCAGCCCGAGCTCGGTCGAGGCTGCGACAACGCGGTTTCGGCCCTGGAGCTTGGCTCGATAAACGGCCAGGTCGGCAGAGTGGACGAGATCGGTCTGCGTCACTCCGTCGGCGGGGAAGGAAGACACGCCGATCGACACGGTGGCCCGAATCGGTTCGGGCACCGTCTCGACTTGGAACAGTCGCTCGGCCACCTCGCGCCGGATTCGCTCGGCGATCTCGAGCGCGTCCTCGAGCGGCGTCTCCGGCAAGAGCACGCTGAATTCCTCTCCGCCGAAGCGCGCCGGCACATCCTCGATGCGAAGACTGGCTCGGAAGACCTCTGCGACGCCCCTGATCACGCCGTCACCGGCCAGGTGGCCGTAGTTGTTGTTGACCTCACGCAGCAGATCGAGGTCGACCATCATCAGCGCCAGGGGCCGGTGCCGACGCCGCGCCCGCTCCAGCACCTCGGCGAAGACGAGCCCGAAGTAGCGCGCGTTGTACAGGCCGGTCTTCGGATCGACGCGAACCTCCGCCTCCAGCGCGGGCACCGACAAGGAACGCTGGATCAGCGTCAGCGGCACTAGCGCGAAGGGAACGAGCACGGGGTTGAAGCGCCAGAAGGCGGCGACTGCGATCCCGACCGAGACGAGCACGAGGTCGGGCGCGTAGTTGATCGGGGAGAAGACGCCGAGCTCGCGGAAGCTGTGACCGCGAGCCAGGTGTACGACCTCGTCCAGGAGTAGGTGATTGACGATGACAAAGACGGCGCTTGCAGCGGCGGCCGCAAGCACGTCGTGCAATCGGCTGGAGATCATTCCAGTCTCGGGCAGGTAGCGGTAGACGGCGCTGGCGGCCAGGATCGAGAGCATCGAGTCGCAGGTGTTGAAGATCTGGATGTACCAGGGTCGTCGCTCCCTGAGCCAGTCCGGAACGAACTGCGCGACGGCCACGATCACGGCCAGCTCCGGCGGCAAGAGAAGCACAGCGGCGATTACGAAGACGATGTCGATTGCATAGCCCTCGTTCTTGGGCGTGACCACGACGAGCAGATGCGCAATGCCGGCCAGGGCAGCCAGGATGGCGAAGGTCGTCCAGGGCTCGTCGCGCCCGGTGCCAAGGCGGGATAGAAGCGGCGCCAGCACGACCACCGTGCCGCTCAGTACGAAGAAGAAGAAAACGGCGGCGCGCGGCGGCAACCACGCGCGCGTCGCCTGTCCATCCGCCGCTGGGTTGCGGCCATCCATACGAGTTATCGTCGTCGTCTGGCGGTTAATTCTTTAGGGCGCTGGAGCAAGAAACGGATCGAGGCGCAGGGCCGCGAAATCGGACTGCGTGAGCAGATATCCGGGCAAGGTCTTCGTGTCGGCCTGCGCCAGCGTCCCGTTGCGAAGATCGGCCTGGCTCTGCGCGACCCAGGCGGCATCGGCGGTCGAGGTCGACGTCCACCACTTGGTCACTCCGGCCACGGATGTCCACCACTTGGTCTCCTGCGAGACCGATGTCCACCACTTGGTCTCCCAGGCAACGGATGTCCACCACTTGGTCTCCTGCGAAGCCGATGTCCACCACTTCGCCTCCCAGCTCGTCGCATCCCAGCTCGAGTTGCCGGCGATCGCCTTCGTCCACTTGTCGGCGTCGAAGTAGGGGATAGTGCTGGTCGACCAGTCGTAGGCGAGGAAACTGTTCAGCGCCGCGTTGGGATTGGGCAGGGCGCCACCGAGCAGGCTTGCGGACTTACCGGTGTTGAGCTCGCCCACGCCGAGCGAGCCCGCGGTTGCGGCGGGTGCCTGCTCCGATCCGAGCAAGAGAGCGCCCTTGACCTGATCGGGCGTCAGCTCGGGATGCAGTGCGAGTAGCTGGGCGGCGGCACCCGCCACGACCGGCGCGGCGAACGAGGTGCCCGAGAGCTCCAGATAGCCGGGGCTGAAGACGTTGTTCGGGAACTGGCTTAGCAGCGTCGAAGAGGCCGGCACGGCGCCGACCATGTAGCGGCCGGAGGCACCGATCTCGGGCTTGGCGAAGCCGTCGAGCGTGTAGCCCCGGGTCGACCAGGGGGCAGCGATGTCATCGGAGCGGTTGAGTGTGCCCTTGTTGTCGAGCGCACCGACGGTGATGACGAACGGGTCGTTGCCGGGCGCATAGCGCACCGAGGTCGGCTGGCCGTCGACGCCGTAGTTTCCGGCCGCGGTGACCACCACTACTCCTGAGAACCAGAGCTTCTCGACCGCCTTGTCCAGCGGATCGTTGACGAAGTGGCTCGGTGTGGTCGATTGCAGCGAGAAGTTGACGACCTTGATGTTGTACTGATTACGGTGATCGACTATCCACTGGGCCGCAGCGATCACATCGCTCGTAGCAGCTTCGCCCTGGTCGTTGACGACGTCGAGCGAGATCAGCTTTCCGTTCGGCGCTGCACCGACGTGGCCACTACCGACACCGGCGAGAATCGAGCTCACGAAGGTTCCGTGACCGTCACCGTCGCCGGAGGAGTTGGGCGACAGGCTGCACAGGTTCACCTGCGGGACGAGCAGGCGATTCGCCATGGCCGGAACGCTCGTGTTGACACCCGAGTCGACCACGGCGATGGTCGGCGTGGGCGGAGCCGGGTTCCACTGATAGGTCCACAGATGCGCGATCCCGCTCAGGTACGGCCAGAGCTGGACGTTGGAGTAGCCGTCGAACGCGGTTTGCTTGAGTGTGGCGTCCGGAGTGACGGTAAGCCCGGAGATCTTCGCCAGCGTCGAAACGCGGGCCGCCGGAAGCGTGACAGCGACGCCGCCAACAAGCGAGAGCTGCTTGCGAAGGGTTCCTGCTCCGTAGCCGTCGTTTACGGCACTCGCCGTCTTGAAGGCGTCGGTTGCGCCTGTCATCGCCTTCGCGCTGAGGATGATCATCCTCTGGCTCTGCGCGGGATTTGCCTTCGCGGCAGCGAGTAGGGACGGGTCGACGACGGTAGTCGCGGCGGCCGCATTGCCTATCCAGGAAAGCGCAACGAGGCAGACGGCGAGCAGGCCGATCGTCTTCGCAAGACGATGGCGCGGAGAGAGTGCGGCAGAGGGCGTGCGTCTATCGATACCGTCGGTCATCACGGTCAACTCCTCCTTGAGAACTGCGGCAGCGAGGGCCTGGTCGGGGGGACTGCCGCTCGCTACGTACTCCTGTCTCGAAGGTACCCCGCAGAGAACGTTCCCATACTCACCCGGAAGAGTGAGCGACCCGCCTACTAGGGGGAAATCCAGGCATATTTACTCATTTCGAGGGATTTAGAGGCGGAACGAGTGGTTCGCGCGGCTAGTAGTCGCAGTCCCTTAACCGGCTCTCCTCCAGACGCCGCCGCGACCGACCTGCGCGGGCGCGGCTCACAGACGCCATCCCCCGGCCTATCCGCTCCGAACACTGATCACAACTACGGTCAGCCGAGCACGCTTCTAGGAACAGACGAATCACGCGCGCCGAAGGCGCGGTGACTCGTGCACAGAGGTCATCCCGCGAAAAGTCTTCGCCGGCCTAGCCGGCGGACTTTTCGCGGACGAACGGCCCCGGGAGGAATCGAACCTCCGCGCACGGATTCGAAGTCCGTCGCTCTATCCACTGAGCTACGGGGCCCGAACGGGAGTATGCCCGAGCGCGAGCCTGCGCTTGCCTCTCGACTGCCCAGATAACGCGCGGCACTGGGGAGCCTGCCCGAGGTCGAGTGTGGGGATTCCCGTACCGACGAAGCGGTGCCCGCCGTTGATACTCGAGCAACATCGCCGGAAATGGGAGGAAGCATGGAAGCGTCCGTTCGTTCTAGATATCCCGCTCGCCTCGAGGGCGAGCTCGCGCCCGAGCTCAACCGCTGGTTGTGGCTCGTCAAGTGGTTGCTCTTGATCCCGCATTACATAGTGCTCGTGTTCCTCTGGATCGGATTCATCGGAGTGAGCGTGATCGCCTTCTTCGCGATTCTCTTCACGGGGCGCTATCCGCGCGGGCTGTTCGACTTCAACGTCGGCGTGCTGCGCTGGAGCTGGCGAGTCGGCTTCTACGGTTACTCGGCTTTAGGCACCGACCAGTATCCGCCCTTCACGCTCAAGCCCGTGCCCGACTACCCCGCTACGTTCGAGATCGAGTATCCGGAGCGCCTCTCACGCGGGCTGGTTCTGGTCAAGTGGTGGCTGCTGGCGATTCCCCAGTACCTGATCCTTGCCCTCTTCGAGGGCGGCGGCGGCCCACGCTTCTGCGGCGGACTGATCGGCCTGCTGGTCCTGATCTCGGCGATCGTGCTGCTCTTCCGCAAGCGCTATCCGCGCGATCTCTTCGACTTCGTCATGGGAATGAATCGCTGGGTCATGCGGGTGATCGCCTACGCCGCGCTGATGCGCGACGAATACCCGCCCTTCCGCCTCGACATGGGCGCGAAGGAACCGGTGCCGGAATAAAAAGAGAGGGCGGTGAGCCGGGTTGCGCGACCAAGTCGCCGAGCGAGGCGATCGGCCGGGCTCACCGTCTATCCTTCCAGGGCCGCGGGCGTGGCGGAACTGGTAGACGCGACGGGTTTAGGTCCCGTTGGGCCAAGTGCCTGTGGAGGTTCGAGTCCTCTCGCCCGCAATTCTCCGCGAAGAGTCCGCCCGCGTTGCGGGCGTCGACTCTTCGCGGTATGAGCTCTGTGCACGAGTCACCGCGCCCTTCGGCGCAAGTGCCTCGTCTGCTCCTAGGAGCGTGCTCGGCTGGCCGTAGCTGTGGTCAGTGCTCGGGGTGAGCGAGCCAGGGGATGGCGTTTTGTGAGCCGCGCCCGCCATGTCGGTCGCGGCGGCAAGGAGGAAAGCCGCTTTCCCACCAACACAAGTCGCCAGGCTCTTATCGGTTAGCGGTGGCACGCCCGGTCGCGGCGGAAGGGGGAGCAACCGCCGCGACCCGAGCGAGCTAGCACCGTTCCCGACTCGCCCGAGGAGTCGTGCCTTCGCACGAGTCGAGATGCCACCTTCCGGCGTAGTTGCCGCGGGGAAGCCGCTCGGATTGACCGAGACAGGCTCGAGGGAACTTGGCGCTACGACGGGATGGCGACGGCATATCAACGGGTGGGCGGCGGAGCCGGTGCATGTCGAACCATGCCCGGAATTTGTCAATTCGCAATCCCCCGCACGAGTATTTCCCGATCACTAACGGACGCGACGCGCGGGATCCCTCCTGAATTCGCAGCGCGCTCTGGTGGGTGGGCCGGGCCGAAGGGCTATCGGAGGGTGCCCCGAAATGGTCGAGGCGTTACGCTTGAAGCACGCGCCTGTAGCTCAGCGGAAGAGCGGCGGCCTTCTAAGCCGCGGGTCGGGGGTTCGAATCCCTCCAGGCGCGTTCTCGACGCACTGGAACGCCGCTGGAGGACAGAGTGCTTCGAGCCGCCTACCGAAGCCTCTATTCCAAGAATCGCTCTCGCTTGCTCGGGGCGCGGCTGGTTATGCGCCGCCGGAGGGGACAGTGCTTCAGCACGGCCCCGGAGAGCGGCGTGCAGCCAGCGGCGTCAGGCGGCCCCCGCGGGCCGGTCACGCCCGGCCGCACGGAGCCGAACAACGAGAATCGCTCTCGTTTGCTCTGGGCGCCGCTGAGCGTGCGAGCCCGGAGAGGACAGCGTTTACACACGGCCTCGGAGAGGATCGTGCGCTCAGCGGCGTCAGGCGAGCTTCGGGAGGCCAGTCGCGCCTGGCCGCACGGAGCCCGTCGACCGAGCAGGCGAGAGGGGTGACCGGTGGGATTCGAACCCACGACCACCGGGACCACAACCCGGGGCTCTACCAACTGAGCTACGGCCACCGCGCGTCGGACAGTGTAGTACGCGCAGGCCGACTCCTGGCGCAAAGGCCGGATTATCGGCGCCTATCCGACCAGTGCTAGCGGCGGACGCCGAAGTCGGCCGTCACGATCGTCGCGGCCTGGTCTTGGTAGGAGCCGGGTGCGTCCGACGAGTACACGGCAGAAAGGCCAATCTCGCGCCATTTCGCGCTGAGCAGGTTGGCGCGATGAGGTGGACTGTTCATCCACATCTCTACTGCTCGCTTGGCAGTCAGGCTGGGAGCGGCCCAGACGAGGTTCTCGCCGACTGCCCAGTATCTGTGACCGCTCGCTGAGTAATAAGACTTGATCCGCTGCCAGAAGACCGACCCGTTGGCCGACTCGTGGGCGAAGTATCCATCGGTCGCCATCGAGCGGGAGTGATTCGCCGCCGCTCTGGTGAGGGAGGACGATCGCACCAACGGCTTCAGGCCATGTTGTGCGCGGACACGGTTCACTTCGCGCACGACCTGGGAGTCGAGTCCCGAGACAGAAGTCACTCGGGCGCGGGACGAGGCCGAATTCGCTACCGGGATGGCGAGCAGGCAAAGCAAGACAGCGCCAACGGCGCACGTCGCAACTCGTCCCTTTCTCTGGACCATCACGAACGCAGGATCGGCGCCGAGGCGTCACCCTCGTATCCTCCGAAGTGGGCAACACGATCGCTCGAAAAGGGGATTCTTGCGAGCGCCCGAGGCGCCGCGTATCAGCCGCCAGACTGCGCAGGAGCCGGCGTTTTCTCGCTACGCGAGCCCGCCGCGGCAGGTCCGGAACCGCGATTTTGCAGGAGATCTCTTAGGATGATCTGGATCGCCCCGGCGACAGGAATTGCTGCCAAGGCTCCAATGACGCCTCCCAGCTTGGCCCCGATCAGCACCGCGATCAAAACGGCGAGCGGCGAGAGCTGCACGGTCTTGCCGTAGATGACAGGCTGGAGCAGCTGGTTCTCGAGTTGCTGGTAGATGACGAAGTAGACGAGCACGATCACGCCCACCCAGACGCCGGCGGTGAAGGAGATGCCGGTAACGATGACCGCCGCCACCGTCGCGCCCGCAAGCGGGATGAGGTCGAGCAGCGCAACGAGCAGCCCGAGTGGAACGGGATAGGGAACACCTAATACGGCGAGCACGATCGTCGCCAGCGTGCCGGCGATCAGGCTGATCAGGATGTTCCCGGCCACGTAGCCGCCGACGGTGCGATAGACATCGCGGCCGACCGAGCGCCAGCGCTGCGCCTTCTTCTCAGGCATGACCCCGAGGAAACGATCGACCCAGGTAGGACCCTCGAGCAGCATGAAGAGCGTCATGAAGATGATCGTGACGGTCGCGGCGATGGCGGATATCACTCCCTTGGTCAGCGACAGTGCAATGTTGGAAACGCCGATGACCTTGCCCGCGCTGTTGTCCTTGATCGCCTTCTCGACCTTTTCGACGACGTGGTAATCCGTCTCGAGGAACCCGAGGCGCCCCCGCCCTTCGGTCAGGTCCCGGACATAGCCGGGAACGGCGTCGATGAACTTGCCGATCTGATCGATCAGGATCGGTATGAAAACCGCCGCAACACCTACCGCCGCTATGAGCACCACGCCAAACGCAATCGCCACGGCGGGACCGCGCCGGTGTAATCCGCGCCTTTGTAGCCATTCGACCAAGGGATTGATCGCCAACGCCAGGAACAGGGAGATGAAGATCCAGACGATCACCTGCCCGGCGATCAACACGATCTCGAGCGCAATCGCGAAGGCCAGCACGATCGCGACCACGAGCGCGATCGAGCGCGGGCGCATGTGTATGACTCGCTCCGCAGGCATTTGTGAGGGACAGCATCGCGTTCTAATCGGACGAAACGCGAAGCTCGCGCTGAGAAGGCTCAACGACGGCCGGCGCGCGCCACGGGCGCTAGGCTACGCGTGCCCGCGGGTGTAGCTCAAGGGTAGAGCTCCAGCCTTCCAAGCTGGCTATACGGGTTCGATTCCCGTCACCCGCTTCTCGCTTTCTCGGTCGGCGACTTCGTATGGCCAGGCGCGACTGGCCCTCCGGAGCCGCCTGACACCGCTGAGCGCACGATCCTCTCCGAGGCCGTGTGGAAACACTGTCCTCTCCGGGCTCGCACGCTCAGCGGTGCCCCGAGAAAGCGAGACAGCGGTACTCGTTGCACAGCTATTTTCTCGGACTCTCAGCCGACGGACATTCCGGCCGGCCGCGACGGGGTCGCCTGGCCCAGCCGCGCGCGCGAGAGGCAATTCTCGTTATAGAGCAGCGGCAGCGTCAACGAGCCGCGGAGAGATTGTTCAGAAGAGCCGGAAGGGACTTACGACGCCCGCGTCGCCGGCGTTGTCCCAAGCCACATCGCCGCCCGGCTCGACTTCGCCGTGCAGGCGCCGGGCCAGCGACTCGGCATCCTCGCGCGTCTCGGTGCCGATGATCAGATAGCGCCACTGCCGGACCGGGCGGTAGCCCTCGCCTTCGAGCCGCTCCGCCAGCTTCTTTGCCTCGTGGCGCGAGCCACAGGTAACGCGGACTTCCCACGGGGCCGCGCCGTGCTCGACCTCTTCTTCCTCCCAGGTCTCGCCCTTCGGCTCGTCGTCCCAGCGCTCCTCGCTCACGAGCCAGTGCTCGACGCCGCTGACCGTAGCCTCGAAGCCGTGACGCGACAGTTCGGCCTCGATCACCGCGCGCGCATGCGCGGCTTGACTCTTGCTCGAGGCGTAGATAAAAAGCTCCGCGTCGCCGCGGGAGACGGCCAGGCGCTCGCCGCTGAGCGCTTTCACGAGCTCCTCGGCCTCCTCGCCGAGTACGCCGGTTAGGCGCTCGAGGAGGTCGCCCTGCTCGCTCCCCTGCTCCAGCTCAACGTGGATTCGCCAGTCGTCGTGTGCCACCGACGCAGAATAGCGGCTGGGCCCACCGGTCAGGTCGTTGTGCGCGGAGAGCTCGAAGCGCCTTCTCGCAACTCGAACGGAGCTTCTAGGAAACGCCGAGGAACCTGATCACATCCTTCGCGTCGCGCCCGAGCGCCGAGGCGTCCTTGCGAGGAAGGCGGCGGAAAGGTTCGAGCGCAACCTCGCCGGCGCGCAGGCTCCAGGTTGCTGCCGCGCGACCGCGCACGAGCGCGAAGGGACGGAAGAGCCCGTTCGAAGTGACGATGCCCTGGTTCGAGCCGAGCAGCAGCTCGCGCGACGTCCAACCCAACAGAACTGGATCGAACGCGCCGAGCAGTCGCGGAGGCGGCAGCGGAGCCGCAGCCGGGCGTCCCGCGAGATCGACGAGGCCGTCAGCGCGAACATCGAGCGCGGAGGCGATTGCGATCAGCCCGGCTCGGGCGTCGCGCAGAGGCAGTCCGGTCCACTTGGCGAAGTCGCGGTCGCCGGCAGGGCCGTGACCCGTGAGATAGCGGCGGGCGAGCGCGGCCAGTGCACGATCGCGATCGACCGGCTCGGAATCTCCCAGCCAGTCGTGCACAAGAACGTAAGCTTGCTCGCCATCGATTACCGGGCCGCGCACCGTGAGCCCGCGCAGACCGGTGAGCATGAGCACGTGCACGAGTGCCTGACCGTCGGTAGGGACGCCCGCCGAGGCGAGCCGCTCGCCAAGCTGTGCACGATTGAGCGGCCCTTCCTCGCCCAGACAGCGCTCGACCACCGTCACGCCACGCTCGGCAAGGCTCGGCGTGACGCCTTCCTGAGCGAGACGCCGCGCGTTGCTCGCGAACAGAGGCGGCGCCGTGAGCGCATGGAGCCACGAGTAGTCCTCTCGCCGAACGAGATGCAGCGTGCCCCGGTTCAGCCACGTGACCAGAAGCGAGCGCTCCTCTGTCAATGCGCGATCGACGTCGGCGCTCGTCAGGTCCGTGCTGCGAGCGCGAATCGCCAGGCGTAGCCCGCGCCCATCCTGACCCTGCACGGCAAGCAACCGCTCGACGACAGCCACCGGATCGCGCGCCGGCGGCCCCGCGAGTAACTGCGCTGTCAGGCGTTTTTCGATCAACATGGCCAGAGTAGCCCTATCGGCGGCGCCTGCTGCGCGTTTTCCCCTCTCGCACGAACCGGCCCCAGCGCCGCGCCTCTTCCCTGCGCTGCTGCACGTCTTGCCGGATCGCGGTCGCCTGCAACTCGCGCTGGAGCTTGCGCCAGCTGTGCAGCCGCTCGCGCGGAAGCTCGCCCGAGTCGATCGCTGCGAGGACGGAGCAGCCGGGCTCGCTGGTGTGGCCGCAGTCGCGGAAGCGGCAGGCGCCGGCGAGTCGCTCGAGATCGGCGAAGGCAGCGTCGATGTCCGAGTCGCCGTCCCACAGCTGCAGCTCGCGCAGCCCCGGCGTGTCGATCAGGGCGCCGCCGCCGGGAAGCACGACCAGCTCGCGCCGGGTCGTCGCGTGCCGTCCCTCGTCGTCGTCGGGCCGCGTCTCGCGAGTCGGCATCAGCTCGCTCCCGACGAAACGGTTCACGAGCGTCGACTTTCCCACGCCGGAGGAGCCGAGCAACACGGCGGTCCGGCCGCGCGCGAGCCTGCGCCGCAGCTGCTCGCAGCCATGGCCGCTGAGCGCGCTGACCACGTGGATCGGGACGCCACCGGCTACCGCCTCGACCATGCGCACGTACGCCGACGGATCGTCGAGCCGGTCGGCCTTCGTCAGCACGATCTCGGGCGTGGCGCCGCTCCCCCAGACGACGGCGAGATAGCGCTCGATCCGTCGCGGCTCCAGATCCGGCCCCAGGGAGCTAACGACGAGCGCCAGATCGACGTTCGCGGCCAGCGTCTGGGACTTCGTCGTCGTGCCGGCAGCCTGCCTGACGATCGCACTGCGGCGTGGCAGCACATCCCGCACCAGGCCGTCGCCGAGCGCGACCCAGTCGCCGACGGCGACATCCGTGCGGGCACGCATCAGCCGGCCGGGCAGTCGTGTGCGGACGGCGCCGGCGGCCGTCTGCACGTCGTAGCCGCCGCGGTGAGCGGCGATGACGCGGCCCGGCTCGAGGCCGAGCGGTAACGCGTCGGCGAGATCGGCGCTCCAGCCGAGCTCGTGCAAGTCGAATTTGGACAACTCAGTCCCTCCTCCGGGTTCAAACGGTAGTACGCGGCGCGGCGGCCGTGTCCCTCAAGGAGGAACGCCGTCGCGCCGGCTAGACCAGGTCGGTCGAGGACGTGACAAACGCGGGCTTCATGGTCAACCTCCTCTCAACGGGAACGGGACGGTCGAAGCATCGCCCCGATCCGCATGGATCGTGAAAGACGGAGCAGCGGTACAAAGGGAATCGCCATCTCGCTTTCTCGGGGCGCCGCTGGCGGTGCGAGCCCGGAGAGCACAGTGTTTCCACACGGGCTCGTAGAGGATCGTGCCGCGGCGTCAGGCGGCTCCGTAGGCTGGTCGCGCCCGGCCGGAAGGAGCCGCCGGCCGAGAAAGCGAGATCGGGGCGCCCGGATTCGAACCGGGGACTTCCTGCTCCCAAAGCAGGCGCGCTACCAGGCTGCGCCACGCCCCGCCGAGCGAAGTCTACGCTTCCGACGGTCGCGCCTATACCCGCAAGGCCCTGCGAATCGCTACTCGTGTACCAGCGATCGCAGTGCGGCCAGCTTCTCGCCGCGTAAGAGATCGAGCCCGTCGCGGCGGATTCGCTCCAGCAGGTTTTCGATCAGCGGCGCCAGCTCGAGCGGATTGAACGGCTTGGTAACGTACTCCACCCCCCCGATATCCAGCCCCCGGGCGCGATCTCGCACCTCGGCGCGGGCGGTTAAAAAGGCGATGGGTATCTCCTTGGTGAGCGCGTCTCCAACTAGTGCTTGCGCCACGTCCCAGCCGTCGAGGCGAGGCATCATCACGTCGAGCAGAATCACGTCGGGCCGCTCGCAGCGCGCCAGCTCGATGCCCTTCTCCCCATCGGAGGCCTCCATCACCTCCATGCCCTCGGCTTCGAGATTGACACGGCAAAGCAGCCTGATCGGCGCTTCGTCATCGATTATCAGCACTCGCGTCATCGAGTTACCCGCTCCCTATACCCGGGCGCGGCGCGGCTCACTCCTCCGCCACCGGCTCGCGTTCGAAGGGAAGCTCGAGCGCAAAGGTGGAACCCTCGCCTTCGACCGATTCCACCCAGATGCGACCGCCCATTGCGGTCACCAGCCCGCGGGAGATGAAGAGGCCCAAGCCGGTACCCCCGCTCAACGCCGACGACGACCGGTAGAACTTGCGGAAGATGCGCTCGCGCTCCTCTTCGGGAATGCCGACGCCTTCGTCACGCACGCGTAGTTCGACCGCACCGGAGCGCTTTTGCCCGACGACGCTCACGGTGCCGCCGCCCGGCGAGAACTTGACCGCGTTGTCGACCAGATTGACGAGCACCCGGCGCAACTTGTCGCGATCGGCCTCGGCGCTGAGCGGCTCGTCCGAGAGATCGGCGACAAAGCTGTGCTCGTCCCCCTGAACGCTTTCCGACTCGGAACGAGCGCTTTCGACGACCTCGCGCACGACATTGCCCACGTCGATCGTCGCCAGCTCGACCTGAAGGTCGCCGGCGTCGAGCTCGGCGACGTCGAGCAGAGCGTCCACGATCCCCGTCAGGCGCTCGGATTCTGAGGCTATGTAGGAAAGAAACGTCCGCCGCTGGACGTCGTCGAAGAGCTCGCCCCGGCGTAGAAGCGTCTCGGCGAAGCCGTAAATGGAAGTAAGCGGGGCGCGCAGCTCGTGCGAGATCGAGGAAACGAAGTCGGACTTGGCCTGTTCGACGAAGCGATCGGCCGAGACGTCGCGAAGCGTGTAGATCTTGCCGGCGATTTGACCTCCGGGATCGCGCATCACCGCTTCGGCCACCTCCAGCCAGAGCTCCCGCTCGCCGCGCCTGATCGAGATGGCGCGTTCCCCCACTCCATCGGGCGCCTCCATCTCGTGGCGAAGCACCTCGCTCAAGGGTCGCCCCAGCGCTTCGCTCGAGGCGATGCCGGTGATTCGCTCGGCCGCAGCGTTCCAAAGCACGATCCGGCCGGCGCGATCAACCGCGACGATGCCGTCGGCGACACTGGAAAGGATGGCGAGGCTCTGCTCCCGCTCGAGCGACACGCGCAGGTAGAGCGCGGCGTTGGCCAGCGCGCTGGCGCTGTTGGCCGCGAGCGTGACGAGAGCCTCGATCTCCTTCAGGCGCCAGGCGCGTACGCGGCGCGAGTAGACGATGAGCACGCCGCTCAGAGCATCGTCGAGACCGATCACCGGAACTCCGATCAGGGCCTTGAAACCGTGACCGACAACCGGATCGAGCGCGCCCAGGGGGCCTTCGTCACGAGCCAGATCTTCGATCACGAGCGGCTCGCGCGAATGGACCAGATCGCCCGCCAGCGAGACCGCCACCGGGAAGCGCCGCGCGTACATCTCCTCCAGGCCTTCACCCTCGCTTGCGCGCACGACGAGCTCGTTCGCTTCCAGCTCGAGCATCAGAGCCGCGTCGCCTTCGAGCAACTGGGTCGCCTGATGAACCGCCGCCTTCATCACCTGTTTCGAGCTCGATGGGCCGACCAGCTCGGCCCGACCGCCGGCCAGCTTCAGTGCGAGCACGGAGTCGAGCTCCAGTTCGTTGGTCATGGCCTCGGTCGCCACCAAGAGTGCGTTCTGCTCCTCGAGCTGGCGCTTGTTCTCTTCGATCAGGCCCGCGGTGTGCAGCGCGATTCCGAGCTCTCGCGCGATCGCCTCGATGAACGCGATGTCGTCGTTCGACCAGCGCCGCAGCGCCGATGTGTGCGCGGCGAGAGCCCCGATCACCGACTCGAAGAGGATGATCGGCGCCGATAGAACCGCGCGACTACCCAGCTCGAGCAGGGCCTCGCGCCCGCCGAGGGAGTCGTCGTCGAGCTGCGGATCGTTCTCCACGTCGGCGATCGCCGCCGTCTTCCGCTCGCGCAGCGCGAGGTTCGAGACCGAGAGAAACGGCGTCGCACTTGCCGTTATCGGCTTGATTCCCTCTCGGCGCCATTCGGCCCGCAGCGGCGCCGCGCTGCCGGGATTACCCAAACGAATGAAGCAGCGCTCGACGTCGAGAGCTTTCGCCGTCTCGGCAAGGGCGGCGTCGATCAACCTATCGATGTCGAGCTCGGCGCGAACCCGGCGCGAGATCTCCGCCACCAGGCGCTCCCGCTCCAGCCCGCGCTCGAGCGCGCTGACAGACTCCATCCGCTCGAGTGCGAGAGTTCCCTCGGCGGCCAGCATCCTCATCAGCGACAGCTGCTCCGGGCGAAAGGCCCGAAACTCTCCCGTCGAGCCGGCGGCCAGGACGCCGACGATCCGTCGTTCGCCCTCGAGCGGGAAGAAGACCAGGCTCTTCAGCCCCGCTCTCTCGACCAGCTCGGCGCTGACCTCCGGCGAGCCGGGCGCGTCCTCGACCGTGAAGAGGGCGCGAGTCTCGACGGCCCGCCTGACGCCCGACATCTCGTTTTCGAGATCCAGTCGGGTCGACGGGAACCAGTCCACATCCGTCCCTGCTGCGCGGCCTATCAGCCCTCTCGCCTCGCTTCCATCCTCATTGACGAGCAACAAGCCCGAGAAGTCGAAGTCGACCAGGTCGTTGAGCGTGTCCAGAACGGTGCGCGCGATGCTCTCCCTGTCGCCGGCAAGCGTGAGAGCAGACGAAAGCTCGGCAACCGCCGCGAGTTGATGCTCCCTGACGGCCAGCTCGCCCGCGCGCCGCCGACCGCGCAGTACGAAGATGTCGAGCAGCAGGTGGAGAGCGAGCGCGACGCCGAGGGCGAGCGCCAGAGTTTCGAGCACACCATCGAAGATCGCGGCATCGGATAGGCCAGCGAGCTGGATCAGCCGGGTTATATCCGAGAGAACCACCTGAAAACGATGATAAACCCTCTCCGCAGGGCGAAGCGGCAAAGCTACGATGGCTGAGTGATGGTCGAGTGGTTCAGCGCGTAATTTTTGCCTCGCCGCGTGGTTTCTGCGCGGGCGTCGAGCGCGCCGTTCAGACGGTCGCGCGAGCTCTCGATCTCTACGGCACCGTCTACGTGCGCCACGAGATCGTTCACAACCGGCACGTCGTGCGCGAGCTAGAGAAGCGCGGCGCCATTTTCGTACAGGACGAGCGGGAAGCGCCGGCCGGGGCGACGCTCGTGCTGTCGGCCCACGGAGTCGCACCGGACGTATACGAGCGCTGCGCGCAGCTCGGTCAGCGAACGATCGACGCGACCTGTCCGCTCGTCACCAAGGTGCACGTCCAGGCGCGCCGCTTCGCCGCCGAGGGATACCGGGTCGTCCTGATCGGTCATGCCGGCCACCAGGAGGTGGTCGGGACGATGGGCGAGGCTCCCGCGGCGATCGTGCTGGCCGAGTCGGTCGCCGACGCCGAGGCGCTCTCCTTCCCTGCCGGGACGAAGCTTGCCTACGTCACGCAAACGACGCTCTCGCTCGAGGAGACGGCCGAGATCATCGCCGTGCTCGAGCGCCGCTTTCCCGAGATCCGCTCGTCCCAGCGCGTAGACATCTGTTACGCGACCTCCAACCGGCAGCGGGCCGTGAAGGAGCTGCTGCCGGAGGTGCAGCTCTTGCTGGTGATCGGCTCTGCGAACAGCTCCAACTCGAAGCGCCTGGTGGACGTGGCCCGAGCCGGGGGCGTCGAGGCGCACCTGATCGAGGACGCCGCTGCGATCGATGAAAGCTGGCTCGAGCATGTTGAAACCGTCGGGGTCACCTCCGGCGCCTCGGCGCCCGAGCGACTGGTCGAGGGAGTGCGCGACTGGTTCCGCGAGCGCGGCGTCCTTCAGATCGACCAGAGTCGCAGCGTCGAGGAGCAGATGGAGTTCCGGCTGCCGGTCGAGCTGCGCGAGGAGCTGAGTGCGAGGGAGAGCGCATGAAGCTCACCCCCGCCGAGATCCTCGCCTACGTCGAACGCCTCTCGACACCCGGCTCCGCGCAGCTCGAAGCGCTGGCGCAGGAGACGGTGCGCACGCTCGACACGCCGCAGATGCTCTCAGGGCCGGTGGTCGGGCGCCTGCTCGAGTTCCTCGTCTTCGCTCTCGGAGCCCGCTCGGTGCTCGAGATCGGCACCTACTCCGGCTATTCCGCTCTGTCGATGGCCGAGGGACTTCCGCCCGACGGGGGCATCGTCACGCTCGAGATCGACGAGACCCACGCCGAGGTCGCCCGCCGCGCGATCGCCGCCAGTCCGCACGCGGAGAAGATCGAGGTGGTGCTCGGCCCGGCGCTCGCCTCACTCGAGAGGCTCCCGGGCCCGTTCGACTTCGTCTTCATCGACGCCGACAAGACTGGCTACCCCGACTACTACGAGGCGGTGCTGCCGAAGCTCGCGCCGCGCGGCCTGATCGCGGTCGACAACACCCTCCGGCACGGCAGCGTGCTGGACGAGAGCGACGCAAGCGCCGCCAGCGTGGCGACCCGCGCCTTCAACGAGCGAGTGCGAAACGATCCGCGCGTGCGCTGCGTGATCTTGAGCGTGCGCGACGGCGTTACGTTGATTCGGCGCGCGTAGCCAGAGCTATCGGTGCGCGCTTGCCGAGCCGCAGTAAAGATCACGCGCTTTCGACCGGCTCCAGTTCCACGTCCGCCAATCGGGCGAGCAATCGGTCGATTTCCGTTCGTCGAGCCGAAGCCCGCTCAGCCGCGCGCCCCGAAGAGTCGCATAAGCGTCGTCGCTCAGGGTGTTGAGATACGCGAGGTCGATCTTCTTCCCCTGATGGAAGCGTTCGATGTTCACTTTCGCTATCCAGTTATCGGGATTGACGGCGTTGAGTACGACGACCGAAACTAGCGCCGCGATGAGCGCGCCGGCGGTGAACATGTGCCGCCGCCCGTTCAGAATCGTGACGAGCGCTATCGCAAACACGACCGCGAGCAGGATCAGGAAAGCTGTCCCGTAGAAACGCAGCTCGGTCAGGCCGTAGGCCTGCTGATAGATCCTCATCCGCTGGAAGGCCGAAGCCATCACCACCGCGAGTAGGACGATCAGCACACCGGCGAGAGCGCTGAAGAGCGGATCGCGGTGACGCTTCAAACCACCACGCAGCCAGTCGGCAACGAGCAGCAGCGGCAGCACGAGCGCACAGACGGCGACAAGCTCGAAGAAGCCGCGGTGAGCGTACTGGGCGTACGTCAGGTGGGCGCGCACCATGATCAGATGCTTGCCGCCGAACAGGTAACGGATCTGTACGAGCACGAAGACGAGGAAGAGCAGATCGAGCAGCCCGAGCACGATCGCCAACTCGAGCCGACTTACTCGCTCCTTTCTCGGCTCCTCGCCGGGCTCGCCGGGGTGCCCGTTCAGGATCGCCTGCAGTAGCCCGATCGAGACGAAAGTGACGCCGACCACGATGACGAGGTCAATCATCAGACCGCCAAAGTCCCCAGGGACAAGATCGCCGACAAGGTTCGAGAAGGCCACGTCGGCATGGGCGAAGAGAGCGGTAAAGATCGCGAGCAGAGGCACCGCGACCGCCAGCGCGCGCCCGACCGACACAACCTGACGCGAGCGCGCCTGCTGCTCGACCTCGCGCCAGTTCATCCGATCGACGACGAGCTCGATCGCCCCGACCAATGCCGCCGCGAAGGTCTTTCCGAGGGCAACCAGGTACTCGACCATGCCGAGAGCGTGGGCCCGGGCAAACGAGAGCCGCACCGTCGCCAGCCCTAGGAGTAGCACGATCGCCACCACGTTCAGCACCCCGAGCAGTTTGGAGTCGCGCCAGACCAGAAAGCCCGAGAAAACGAGCGCCAGCCCGAGTGACGCGACGGCGATCTCGTCCCGTTCATGCGAACGCCAAATCAGCAGCCAGGCCGCGGCGGCCACGAACACAAGCGTGAAGAGGGGGAGGTTTACGCCAAGCGGCGTAGCCGCAAGGATGTCGCCCACGATCCCAAGCAAGATCGCGCAGCCGATGATCGTGAGACCTAGACGGGTCTCAACTAGTTCGTCCTCGGACGAAGTACCGCTGCTATTTCCTGACTCCGCGCTCTCGCCTATGTCGGCGAGGTCATCGTCACTCATTGGGATCGGACCCTAACAGAGCGCATTCTGGCGCGTCGCGGTTCGCCCGGCCACTTGACGGATAGAGCGCGACCGCGAGGTCGGGCGAACTACCGTAGTACGGAATGGCACCGAATACTCGGCGGCGACGTCCTCAGCGTTCGATCCGCTCGAGCTTGGGCTCGCTCAATGCAGTATCGAAATCGAGTTCAAGCGCCAGCGTCTCGGACTTGATCTGCTCGGCGTAGGGCGCCAGGTCGCGCTCGGTCTCGGGCAGCGTGAGCCTGATCCGGTCGGTCAGCGCGAGGCCTTGCTCCTTGCGCAGACCGTTGATCTCGTGCACCAGGTCGAGCACGCGGCCCTCAAGCAGCAGCTCCTTGTCGAGCTCGGTAGAGACGGCGACCGTGATTCCGCCCTCCTCGGCCAGTGCCCAACCGGCGCGGGCGATCGTCTCGACCAGCACCTCCTCGGGCTCGAGCTCGTAACCGAGCACGCGGAAGCGACCGCCGCTCAGCTGCTCGAACTCGCCCCGCTCGAGCGCGGCGCGGACGACCGGCAGCTCCTTGCCGAGCTTCGGCCCGAGCGAGCGCAGCTCGGGCTTGACCTTCAGCTCGA
>JADGPD010000028.1 GCA_017882615.1 Thermoleophilia bacterium | reverse complement strand
CTGCGTAACGAGTTGCCCGCACGCCGAGCTGGGCGCGCAGCTGGGTGCGGCGGACTGGCTCTACGCACTCGTTTGCGCCGGTGATCCGCACATTGCAACGTCGTTCGATCCGCCGATCAGCTTCGAGCGCACCAAGACGCTGATGCAGGGCGACGACTGCTGCGACCACGCCTACTTCACGGACTGAGAACCGGCGGCCCTACTGTCAGCTCGGCTCGACTCGCTCCACGGACTCGACTTGATCGAGCGAGCGGTAGAACGAGGCGACTGCGCCGACTCCGCTTCGCTCGGCGCCGGCCGCGAGATAGGCGGTGACGAAATCGAGGCGCTCCAGCTCGTAAAGCTCGAGCGCGCGTAACAGCAGCACCTCGTCCAGCACGACGATGGCCGGAAAGGCGATCGTCGCCCGAACCAGCTCGGCGACCTGTCCGCGCTCGACACGGTAGACGGACTCGAGCGCGTATACGAGCTCGGCGACGACGATGTCGGAAAGGATCAACTCCTCGGCGCCGGCGAGGAATGCCGTCGCCCGCGCCGCTTGCTCCGGCGGATCGGCTGTCAGGTGCCGCACGAGCACGTTCGTGTCGAGAACGGCTCTCACTTCTTCTGCCGCGCCCGCGTCCTGCGCAGCTGACGCCGCACCTCGTCCCAGCCCGCCGAAAGCTCGGCCGGCGCCGCCGCGACCGACACCGCACCCGCCAGCTCGAGCAGGTCGGCGGTGCGCGCCAGCTCCGCGCGCTCGCCGGCCACCCGGAACACGACTCGGTCGCCCTCCTTCAGCTTCAAAGCGTCGCGTACCGCCTTGGGTACCGTCAACTGACCCTTGCTCGTTATGTGTGACACGACATCCACTGCATTCCTTACTTTTCTATCAATGTAAGGACTCCTCGCTACTGTTCAACCCCCAAAGTGGGACGCGACCTCTTTTTGCCTGCATACGGAGCTTTCCGACGCGGCGCGTAAGCCGCCGTCAGGACCACTCCTTAACGTGTGCGCTTGTGCCGCGACCCGTTCTCTTCCTTGGCGAGACTCTCGTCGATTTGATTTGCGAACGCCCGCTCGAGAGCTGGTCGCAGGCAGACTGCTTTGTCCCGCACTGCGGCGGGGCTCCGACCAACGCGGCAATCGTCTCGGCGCGCTGCGGCGCGCAGGTCGCTCTCGCGGGCGGCGTTGGCGACGATCATTGGGGTGGCTGGTTGGAAGAGCGCCTGCGGGCGGAGAAAATCGACCTGCGCTGGTGGAAGCGCGTAACGGGGGTGCAAACGGGAGTCGCCTTCGACGTGATCGACCGGCTCGGAGTGCCCGACTTCCTGATCTACGGGCAGGGAATAGAGCCGGCGCTGGAGGCGCTGGAGCCCGAGTTGGAGGCGGCCGTATCGGCCTCGGCCGCGCTCGAGCTCGGCTCCAACACGCTCCTGGGCGAGCGAGAGCGAGCGATCTCGCTCCGGGCTCGCGAGCTGATACTGGAGGCCGGCAAGCCGCTCGTCGTCGACGTCAATCTCCGCCTGAGTCGATGGGAAAGCCCTGCTCAGGCCGTCAAATCAGTGCTATCACTGTGCGCCGGCGCCTTCCTCGTCAAGGTCAATCGCGAGGAGGCGCAGCTACTCAGCGCCGTCGCCAACCCGGAGCGCGGCGCCGAGGCGCTCTGCGCGCAACTAGGTGCTCGCATCGTTGTCGTAACGCTCGGCGCCGAGGGGGCGTTGGTGCGCGGCGAAACCCGGGCGAACGCGGCGGGTATACCTGCCGGCGTCGTCGACACGACCGGCGCAGGCGACGCATTTCTCGGCGTCCTGATCGCCGCGCTGGCAGCCACGGACTTCAACCCGGACGCGGCGGCCGAAGCCTTGCCGCTCGCGATGACAATTGCGGCGCGCTCGACCGAAGGCTACGGCGCGCTCGACGCTCTGCCTAGCTCTATCGCGCTCACGGGCGGTCGCTAGAGGTTGGCCCTGTGCTTTCGAACGCCGGCATCTGCGGCGGCGGAAGCACCTCGTACCCGACGACGTCTTCCGCCTCGACCGTAGACAGCACGAAGCGAAGCTTTCCGCTTGCCGTGCGCTCGATTTCGTCGACGTAGTCGATCGATACTTTCGAACCGTCGTGGATCGTCTTCGTTATCGCCGCTCGGAGAAGGCTCTCGTCCTCTTTCGCGTAACCCGCCCCGGCTTGTACGAGAACCTGTATCTCGCCGATAATCGCTTGCCGGATTTGCGCTTCCCGGATGTTCGGGAATCCGTAAAAGATCCGGTCCAACCGACCGAGTCGTACGCCGCTCTTTAGCACCACGTAATCGTCCTGCCGACCGTCGATTCGCGTGACGACGCGTCCGGGGCGTCCACAGGAGCATGACTCTCCAGGGTCGATAGTCACATGATCGTTACACTCGTAGCGAATGAGCGGCATCGCCGGATTCGACATGTTCGTTCCGACGACGCGATAGAGATTCCCGGAAATAGGAATGAATTCAGCGGCTCCAAGCTCTTCGTCTACGTGCAACTTCCCTTTATCGCACTCGGAGAAGTTCGCGATCGCCTCGGCCATTCCGTAGTACTGTTTCGGTCTCACGCCGAATGCTTTCTCGATCGACTCCGCGTGCATCGGAAGCAGATTCTCGCTCGAAGTCGTCACCCAGCGGACCTCGTATCCGAGATCGGTTTTCGTTTCGATCAGATACGACGCGATCAAGGCGAGTTGCGAAGCGAGACCGGAGAGCCAGGGCGGTTTCTTGCGACGAAGCTCAGCGACGTAATAGCGCAGATTTTCGAAAGAGGTGTGGAGGCTGCTGAATACGAGCTCGCGCCCAGGTCGGTTGTATCTCCAGAAGGGCGGCGCTTGCTGAAAAGGAGAGACGGCGCTCGGGCTCCCTAGAACCGCATTCCACGTTCCGCGCTCGATGCCATGCCAGCGCCAGTAGCGCCACCAGGTCGCCCACTGTTCCTGAACCGCCTCCAAGGTAGTCGCCACAATCAGGCCGGAGCCGGTGCTTCCGCTGGTAGACAGAAGCTTCTGGCGCCGCCGCGGAACGCTCGACGAGAGAAACTCGCTTCGGCGCTCCTGGACGTCGGCCCTGCTCGTGATCGGAAGCAGCGCGAGATCGTCGAGTGTCGCAATCTCCTGCGGACGCAGCCCCGCTTTGTCGAATAGCTCGCGATAGTAGGGAACAGTCCGGTACGCGTGCAGAACGAACGCTCTCAGCCTAGCGTCACGAAGCTCCTGGATATCGCCGCTATCGGCGAATGCTCTCGCCTCGTACTCAGCGAGCAGTCGCGCGAATCCGCGGCCGCGGACCGTGAGATCGTTGTGCCAGCCGACCGTGCCGAGCGCCGCGTTTTGAAGTACGACGGGAAGATGCGGATACGTGCGCCGGTAGATGGTTTTCAGTCGGGTGAGCGTGTCTGTCATTCGCCGGAAGGTGACGGCCGCAAGCACGGCAGCTCGAGTCGTTTACTCTCGCTGCACTCTACTTCAGGCGTCCGGCGGCGCTCTAGTGCTTCAACGCGCTACTTGCCGGCGGCCCAGCGCTGGTAGTAGTAGTTGAGAAGCGGTACGAACTCGGCGGTGGCCTTGCGGTTCCCGGCCTGCGAGGGATGACTGTCCCCGGTTGGATAAGCGAGGAAGTTGCTCGAGCCGGTCTTGCTGTGCTGAACGCTTCCATTCCACCAGCGGTGATGGTTACCGCCCGATGCGCCGAGGTCGTTCGTATTCGCGCTTCCGCCGTTACTCGTCAGAACGTTGTAGAAATCGAATACGGCGACGTTATTGTGCGTGTAGCCGGAAAGCCACTTGTTCACCAGCCAATTCGCTACCGCTCGAGCATTCGCCGCTTGCGTGGCGTTCGTTGCGCTTTCAACAAGCGGCGGCGGGACTATGAGCACGAACAGCTTGTCTTGATGGGCGGCGAAATAAGTCAAGATGTCGTTGTATATCCCCTTGACGTTGGCGACGGTCACCGGCCCGCCGCCGCGCAACGGGTTGCTCCCCGCGTTGGCCGGGTCGTCCGGGTTGCCATCGATCGCCGAGTTCGGGAAGCACGACTTGAACATCACGATCTCGTTTTCGCGACTCGAATCTGGATCCGACGAAAGGCGTGTGTAACCCGAGTGCTGTTCGAATTCGTTATACAAGGCTTGCATATAGGTATTGCTTTTCGGCCCGCGGAACCAGTCCCACCAGTTACCCGTATCTGTTCGGTCGCCGATTACGTCCGGTCCCCAACCGTAGTTGGTATCGCTGACGAAGTAGTTGTTGTTCTTAAGCGCGATACCCAGCCCGCCGTTGTCGTCGGCGAGCCAGTTCTGGCCAGTGGAATGGTGTATGAAAATAAGCTTCACAGATTTTACCGGCTTGGTAGGCAGCGGAGCGCTCGGCACAATTCTGAAGCCGAGCCGCACGCGGTTCGCATCGGCGCTGAGGTCGAGACGGTAACTTGCGGCGGTTACGGGCTTCGAGCCGAAGATCGATTTCACGCTCTTGCTGTAAGAACCGCCGAAGCGTCCCTTGCGCGCGACCGCTCGCAGCTTCACCCACTGGGCTCCCGTCTGCCTCGAGAGTTGGTAGGAAAAGCGCTTACTCGGCGGAGCGAAGCTATAGACGAGCTTGACCGAGCGCGCCTCGGCGGCGGCGAAGCTCTGCTTGCTCAGACGGGCGCGGACCTTGCCCGACACGCGAGTCGAAGCCGGAAGCAGGACCGACCGCGCGGAGGTCGTGAGCGCCGGCCCCGCGCTTCGCGCGACCGCGTCGGCGGGGACACCCCCGGCGGAGAGGAGAGCGAGCGATCCTGCGACCGCGAGGATTGGGGCAACCGACTTCGCGCTGAAGAACATCTCGCTAATAGTGATGTCTGTTCGCCGGTAGCGCAATACTCCGGCGACGCCGATTGACGAGACAGCCGCGCCCGAGACGTACTTCCGATGCGGTACCGTCTCGTAAACAAGCTAGCCCACAAAAATGGCCTCACTCGCAAAAAAACGCTCCGGGAGACCGCGAAGCACACAGATCGACAGCGCCGTGCTCGAGGTGACGGGCACGCTGCTAGCCGAGAGGGGGTACACGGCGACGAGCATCGAGACGATCGCCCGCCGCGCCGGGGTCGGGAAGGCCGCTATCTACCGGCGCTGGCGCTCGAAGGAAGAGCTGGTCGTGGAGTTGCTCTCTCGGGTCGCCGCGGGCGTCGAGCCGGTGCCCGATCTCGGCGATACGCGGAGCGAGCTTCTGCGGCTGGTCGCTGAAGCGATCGACCAGCTCACGCGGACGCCAACCGGCGGCATCATTCAGGGGCTGGCGTCCGAACTCTCGCGCAATCCAAAGCTCAGCCGCCTCGTGCGCGAGCGGGTGATCAGTCTCCGCCGCGGCGAAGTTGGCACGGTGCTCGAGAGAGGCATCGCCCGCGGTGACCTCCGCGCGGACACGGATGCGGAGATCGCACACGAGCTTCTCATCGGGCCCGCCTACTACCACCTCCTGCTCGGAGGCAAGCGGCTCGACAAGCAGTTCGCCGGGCGCATCGTCGATGCGTTTCTGCGCGGCGCTCGCGCGGACTGAGCGCCCCGGTGCCGCTCTAACAACTCTCGGCGAGCGGCCGATGAAGTAGTTACGATACGGTATCGTATCGTTATTGCTTACCCATCACTCTTGAACGCGAGCAGAGGGAGCCCGATGCCGAAACAACTAATCCGCAGCCCGCTTGTCTGGATCGCCGGCGCCCTCGCCTCCGTCCTGGCGATCGTCTTCACATACGCCTATCTCGGCGCCTTCCTCGACCCGGGCCAGAACGCGCGCGACGTACCTGTCGCCGTGGTCAGCGAAGACGCCGGTGCGACCTTTCACGGCGTCAAGCTGAATCTCGGCAAAGAGCTGGCCGACTCCGTCTCGGCGGGAGAGGTCGCAAACAAGTCGGTGCGCTTCACCGTCCTGCCCAGTCGCCGGGCGCTGGTCGCGCAGATGCGCGACGACAAGGTGTTCGCGGCGATCGTAGTTCCGCGCGGCTTCTCGCAGAAGGTCGCGAGCCTGATAGCCGGCAAGCCGAGCCTGAGCGACCGGCTGCGGATCGAGATTCTCACCAACCCGGCCGCAGGCACGATCGCGAGCTCGTCGGGAGAGCGGATTGCGAAAGAGACGGTGCAGACGTTCGAGCAGGCGGCCCTGACGAGAATCAGCGCGGGCCTGCGTCTATTCGGCCTTTCGCCCTCCGACAAGCTCGCTGCGGCGTTCACCGATACGGGAGTCGTTACCGTGCAGCCGGCCGTGGCTCTACCGGCGAAGAGTGCGCTCGGCACGGGCCCGTTCTTCTTCCAGCTCACGGTTGCGCTCGGCGGCTTCTTCCTGGCGGCGATCATCAGCGCCGCGGCGGAGATAGCGGCCGGACGCAGCAAGCTGCATCTGCTCGGCCGGACGTTGGAGCGACCCGCCGCGAATGTGTCCTCGTCGGGGCTGACATCGCTGAAGATCGTTCTCACGCTGCTCTTCGCCGTACTCACGGCCTTGCTGCAAACGCTGTTCGCGGTCAAGGGCCTCGGGATGGAAACGACCAACCCGGTCGCGCTCGCGTTCTTCTCGGCGCTCGGATCGGCCGCCGTCGCGATGATCACGCTCTTCTTCCTGCTGACGCTCGATGTCGTCGGCAGGATCGTTGCCGTCCTGGTGACGATTCTCTTCGCCGTGCCCTCTTCGGGCGGCGTCTACCCGGCGCAAACGCTGCCGAGC
This sequence comes from Thermoleophilia bacterium, assembly GCA_017882615.1. GTDB lineage: Bacteria > Actinomycetota > Thermoleophilia > Gaiellales > Gaiellaceae > Fen-549. The sequence goes on along the minus strand of JADGPD010000028.1, from coordinate 14,285 downwards.
TTCTTCCGCTTCCTCGGCGACTGGCTGCCGCTCAGGCGGATGACCGACGGCGCGCGCTCACTCACCTTCTTCGGCGGGAACGGCGCCGCGGGGCTCGACACGGCGATCTGGGTGCTCGCTCTCTACCTGGCCGTCTTCACGCTGCTGACGCTCCTCGTCGCCTGGAACAGGCGTAAAGCTACTCTCCAGGGGGCGGGGAAGGTCGCCTGACCCGGGCGGATTCGCCGGCCGCCAAGAGCACACAAGAGGGGGATCGAGAATGATGCATGGCTGGCACCACGATATGGATGGCGGGGCCTGGATCTTCATGGGGGTTTTCTGGGTAGCGCTGCTCGTCGTGATCGTCTGGATGCTCTCGAGCGGTTTCGGTCGCGGTCGTTCCAGCGAGGCGCGCGAGCGGCCGGAGGAGATTCTCGATCGAAGACTCGCGGCGGGCGAGATAGACGTCGCGACCTACGACGAGCTGAAGGCGAAACTGCGAGCCCCCGAGAAGCAGTCCTGAGCCGTCGATGACGCCGCGAGGCCGTACGCCTCGATGCCAGTCCGCCGCCTAGAGCGACTCGGTCGTCAGGCAGAACGCGTTCCCCGCCGGGTCGCGAACGAGCTCGCCGCCTTCCACCGGCTCCGGCTCATGTCCGCCCTCGCGAAGGCGATCGAGAATCTCGCCAAGCGCTTCCTCGCTGGGTACCACGATAGTGAAGCGCCGCAACCCGGCGCTACCGCCGGGAGGTTGCGGGGCACCGGCGCCGGCCCAAACGTTCAGCGCCAGCCGGTGCGGGAACGCACCGCCCGCGCTGAGATCGGCGAAGCCGAGCTGCGGCGAGTAGATGTGCTCGCGAAAGCCGATCAGGTCGCGATAGAAGGCGAGGGCCGGCTCGAGCTCGGCGACATGAAGATGGACGTGACCGATCTTCGCCTCCGGCGGTAGAAGCGGCTGATCGAAATTGCGATCGGGCAGGTGGGCCAGCACCTCGTTGACGTCGAGCGGCTCGGCGATGTTGTGCGGGTTTCCCTCGGCGTCCATCAATTGCACCCCGTCTGCTTCGTTCCGCCAGGAGCCCAGCCGCCCGGGCGTCTCCAGCACAAGCTCGACGCCGAGGCCGTCGGGGTCGCTCAGGTAGGTGGACTTCGACATCGTGTGATCGGTGGGCGCCTGCGGATAGCCCGCGACGATGAGCCGCCAGAGCACGCGCGCCAGTTCGGTCTCGTCCGGCAGGTGGATAGCCAGGTGGTATAGGCCGCTGTGACCGGGCACCACGGCGCGCTTGGCGCCGGAGTGCAATACCACGAGGACATGCCCGGCGGCGCCGAGACGGCACTCCTCGTCACAACGATCGACCACGTTCAACCCGACGATGTCGTGCCAGAAGTCGAACGCGCGCTTCACGTCGGTGACATCGAGGTGCACCTCGCCGTAGGCCAGGGTATCCGCCCCGACCGCCGGCTTCAAGGCGCCATGAGTACGAATGCCCATCTCCAAGTGAATGTGCTCGGAGTTGCTGGAGGCGAAACGCGCCACCCCTACATGGCAGCGTCGTTCGAGCTGATGATCGCGCCTAGGCTGAAGGTTGCGACGACGATCAGGCTCGAGAAGCGGTTGCGCGCGCCCGCAGCGACACGCCGCTACGCCATACGACGGCGAAGAGGAAAACCGCGGCTCCGGAGAAGACCCCGAGTGCTGCAACCGAGATGGCGACAGCGACGGCCTGAGAGCCTCCGATGCCGGTACCGATGAGCGCCGCCGCGCCCGCGCCGGTTTGCGTGGCGGCGCCCGCGGGGCCAACGGGAAGTGCAGCCGCTGCGGCGCCGGCGCAGAGAAAGAGAAGGGCGAGCGGAACCGAGAAGCCGATTCCGAGCGTACCCAGGAGGAGGAAGAGCGCGGCCCCCCGGACGATCCAACAGCCCGAGACGAGCAGCCAGGCCTCGATCGCGCGCCTTGGCGACGTCGTGCGCGGGCTTAGCCAGCGCCCGAGCCGATAGCTTTCGACGCGCCTGCTCCTCGCCAGATGCGGCAGGCCGAGAATCAAGGCGGCCGCCACGACACCGGCGAGAGCCACCAGCGCCAGCGCGGCACGTACGCCGGCAGCGGCACCCGTCGCCGCGGCGCCAACAGAGGCGAGTGGCACCAGGGCGACGCTGTCGATCAGGCCGAGCATGACGAGCGACAGGCAGAGCGTGCTCACGCTGGCCCGACAGCCCGGGTAGCGGCGAACGACCGCGACGCGCATCGCGTCATCGAAGCGGCCGGGAAGAACGACTCCGATCAGCGCGGCGCCGCCGTTGCCCGCGGCGAGCGCGACCACTTTGGGCCGCTCTTCCGGAGTAAAAAGCCGTCCCCAGCCGAAGGCCTTGAGCGCCTGAGCGCCGATCAGCAGCAGTCCCACCGCGACGAGCAGGCTCGGCCGGCCGCTCGACAGCGGCCAGGAACTGGTTGCGTAGTGGTGCACGGCCAGCAAGCTCAACGCGACCACCAGTGCGCCCGAGCCGGCGGCTAGCGTCCAACGGCTTTTCGGCGAGCGACGCAGGCGCGCAAGTGCTCCCAGAAGCAGGCGATACCTGCCCTCGAGCAGGATCGGGGTCGCGGAGGCGGCAATCAGCTCCAGCGGATCGTGGTGCTCTGCGGGCTGAGACGGGGGGTTCTCGTCGTTGCTCATGGCGTCCGTCCTTCGCACTGTAGTTGTCGTTGACTGCGCCTGATACCGCGGCCGGCGGCCAGGCACTCAGGATCGAAGAGACGCTCGAGCTTGCGGCGCGCCGCGTCGAGCTCAGTTCTCGATCGTGACGAGAGTGCCGATCGGCGTGTAGGGCCAGACCTTGGCCGCCGAGGCGAGCGGCAACTCGACGCAACCGAGGCTCTGCGGCGTGCCGAACGACCCGCGGTTGAAGGCGTGGATCGCTTCGCCGTGGTTGAAGTAGCTGATGTAGCGGATGCCGGGATCGTTGTAATGCGAGCCGTTCGGGTTTGTGCCGCTCATCGTGCCGACCGGGATGTGCTCGAACACCGGGAAGGTACCGAGCTGCGTCGGCGCGGCGGGCACGCCGGTGTTACCAGGCGAGCTGAGAACCAGTGTTCCGTTGTGCCAGAGGTTGAGCGACTGCGGCACGCTTCGGTGCACATAGACGTAGCTGTAGCCGGAGCGGCGCTTGTTGGCAATCGCATCGGCGATCAGCGCCCGCCAGACTCTCGGTCCCACCAGCGCATCGACGACGAGATTGTGCGTGTCCTGGAACATCATCACCGCGCCGCGCGTGATCTGGTTCGGCTGGCCCGCGCGCCAGATCGCACGCAACTCCGTGGGCGTGTTCGGATAGCGCCAAACGAACTGTCCGTGCGGTGGCGAGAGTGCGGCCGCAAGCTGCGCCTCCGGCGACGGCGGTACGACGGCGGTGGTCGGATTCCAGAGCAGCGGTAGATAGCCGAGCTGCGCGAGCAGCTGCTGCAGGCGCAGAGTCGAGCCGCTCGCGACGCGCCAGTTGAACGAACGGGTCAGCTTCCTGCCGGCTCGGCCAACGAGGTGGGCGGCTTGCGGCAGCACTACACGTATGTTCTCTCCGAGGCCGAAGCCGAGCTTGCCCGGCCGGAAGGCGAGCGTGTGCGCATCGAGCAGGCGCCAGTGCCCCGGCGTCGCCGGTGTAAGCCGCGGGCGGCGAGTGCCGAGCGCGTCGCTCACCGTGCTGGAAAAGGCGAGCGTGAGCTGCCCGCCCGGCGCGAGTTGCGCACCCGGTTTGGGCTCGGCAAGTAGCTGCAGATAGGGGCGCTCGGGAAACCAGCTCACCCAAACCGGGGCCGGTAGGCGCTCCCAGGAGCGGGCGACGGCCGCGACGTTCATTCCACCGGCGCTGTGTGAGCCGCGCGCGACAAACCCGAGCGGCACGACCGCCCGGGGACTGCTGAGCCGCCGCGGCGGCGCTCCCCCGAGCGAGACGCGGCTGACCGGTCTGTCAAACGTGACCGTGACCGGAGCGCCGGTCTTCACCTGTAGCCAGTGGCCGAGCAGATGCGCGCTCGGCGTCTCGATCGTGAAGGTGCGCCGCTTGCTGTGCCCGACCAGCCAGCCGGCCCAACCCGGTCGTCGCACCGCGACGGTCACGGTCAATTGCTCGCCGACGGCGAGCTTGCCGAGCGGCCAGAGGCTCCCCTGTGACAGCCGCACCGGCACCGGCGTCCCGTCCGCCGAGCGAACTCGCACAGCCGTGACGCTCCCGGCGAAGCCGGGCAGATCGACTCGGGCCAGCGCTTCGTCGGCGCCGGCAAGATGCGGACTCGGCCAGGCGAGAAGCGCCGCCCCGGCCAGCCCCGCCAGCACGACGCCGAGCACGACGGCCGACACCATCCATGCGCGCGCGTGCTCTCTCAGCCGGCCCTTGCCCCCCGTCGATCGCTCAACTCCCGCGGACTATGTAGCAAAAGAGTCGCGAGCGCCGCACTCACTAGCGCCTACGCTGTCATGATGCGAGCTCTTCTCCGCTCCTCGGAATGTGTGCGCCCGGAAGGAGTGAGAAGCAATAAATAAGAAGAAGCTGACGGAAGTTCGCGCATACACGCCATAGCTCTCCCGGCGTTGCCGAGCGGGAAATCGCGGTGGTACTCTTACTGTTCAGACCGTGTCCGCAAAGCCGCTACAGCGAGATACCGGCGAGCGTAGTAACAACGACTCCGCAGCGTCGAAGCGGGGACTCATGTTGCGCCGCGCGCTCTTCAGGTCGGTCAACGATCAGGTCGCGCGAGTGAACAAACGCCACGACACGCTCGAGAGAGCCGCTCTTTCGCTCTTCTGCGAATGCGGAAGCCCGGACTGCGAAGCGCGCGTCGAACTGACGCGAGCCGCGTATGAACGAGCACGTGCGCACCGGGCTCGCTTCGTCCTCAAGACCGAGCACGCCAGTCCGGAATTCGAACGGCTGGTCGAGGAAGTCGACGGATGCGTCGTGGTGGAGAGAAGCGATTCGCGCCTCGATGACCTGCTGGAGTCATTCGACTCCGGTGCGCCGGACCGCTAGATCACGCCGTCTCCACGAAACGCCAGCCGGCAGATTGTCGCCATGCCCGACCCTGAGTTGACCCTGATTTCGACGGGATGGATCGGCGTATAGCCTTTACGGCCATCGCGGCACGATTCTCTTGAATCCGGACATTGACGAAGGAGAGGTATGAAAGCGATCGTCAACAACGAGTACGGCTCGCCCGATCTCCTACAGCTCCAGGAGATCGACAAGCCGACGGTCGATGATGACGGAGTGCTCGTGCGAGTCAGCGCGGCTTCCGTGAACCCCTACGACTGGCACTTCATGCGAGGCCAGCCGTATGTCATGCGCCTGATGACCGGCCGCCGGAGACCGAAGCAGAACGTTCGCGGCGTCGACGTGGCGGGGCATGTCGAGGCGGTCGGCAAGAACGTGACCCAGTTTCGGCCGGATGACGAGGTGTTCGGCGCGGGCTGGAGCGGCGCCTTCGCGGAGTACGTGCGCGGCGGAGAGAACGACTTCACGCGGAAGCCGACGGGCCTCACGTTCGAGCAAGCCGCCGCGATACCGATGGCAGGATGCACTGCCATCCAGGCTGTTCGCGATCGCGGACAGCTTCAGCCGGGGCAGAGCGTTCTAGTCAACGGCGCCGCGGGAGGAGTCGGCTCGTTCGCCGTGCAGATCGCGAAGGCGCTCGGTGGCGAGGTGACCGGCGTGTGCAGCACGAGTAACGTCGACATGGTCCGATCGATCGGCGCCGACCAGGTCGTCGACTACACCGTGGAGGATTTCACTCGGAAGGGCCAGCGCTACGACCTGATCATCGACACGGTTGGGAACCGCTCGTTAACGGCGCTCAGGCGCGCACTGACGCCCAAGGGAACTCTCTTGCTTCTTGGCGGAGGGGGCGGCCGTTTGCTCGGACCGCTGCCTTACTTGCTCAGAGCCCGCGTCCTATCCCGGTTCGTGGGCCAGCAGATGCTCAGTTTCATGGCACGGCTCCACAAAGAGGATCTCGTCGCTCTCACGGAGCTCGTCGAAGCTGGGAAGATCAGGCCGGTCGTCGGCCGAACGTATCCCCTGAGCGAGGCGCCCGAGGCGATCCGCTACGTAGAAACGGGACACGCCCGAGGCAAGACGGTCATCACCGTGTAGAGCGCTCCGACGGACCCGCGGAGCCCGCGAGATGGAGGCGTAGCTAGCCGCCGCAACCGACCTGCGCGGGCGCGGCTCAGCAAACGCCATCCCCCGGCCCGTCCGACTCGAACACTGACCGCACCTACGGCCATAGCCGAGTACGCGTCTAGGAGCAGACGAGGCACCCGCGCCAAAGGCGCGGTGACTCGTGCGCAGAGGTCATACCGCGAAAAGTCTCAGCCGGCTCTGCCGGCCGACTTTTCGCGGAGAAGTGGAGCCAGGCGGGTTCGAACCAAATACGCCTTCTCGGTTTCTCGGGGCGCCGCTGAGCGTGCTTCGCCGGAGGGGATAGTGTCGACTCATACAGACCCGGAGAGCGAAGTGCGCTCGGCGGTGTCAGGCGAATCCGGGAGACCAGCCGCGCCTGGCCGTACGGATTCTCCGGCCGAGGAAGCGAGAATGGAGCCAGGCGGGTTCGAACCGCCGACCTTCTGGCTGCCAGCCAGACGCTCTCCCAACTGAGCTATGGCCCCAGGGTAGGGGTTAATTGTAGCGTCGAAACGAGGGTGCTCGTATAGCCTTGATTCGTGGAGGAAGAGCGGAAGTCGTTGCGGGATCGGCTGCAGGCGCAGCGCGAGCGTCACCGCGAGCGGCGACTTGTTGTGCGTATCGTTTTCGCGGCTACCGGTCTGGTCGTGCTGATCGGAGGCCTGGCGATGCTGGTTCTTCCCGGCCCTGGATTGCTCACGGTCGCGATCGGGCTGAGCATGCTCGCGCTCGAGTTCGCCTGGGCCGAGCGTTTGCTCGCGAAGGCGCTCGACCGGCTCGAGCGGATTCGGCCAAGAGAGCGCTCGCCGCTGGTGCGATTCCTTCTGGTCGCGATGACCGTGCTCGGCGTACTCAGCCTCGTTGCGGGGATTGTGGCCGCGCTGTTTTTCGGCCTGGCCTAAGAACCCGACTAAGCCGTTGCGGCTTCTGTCAGCTCAACCTTGGGTACGTCGCCCCAGAGATCCTCGAGGGCGTAAAAGCTACGCGTCTCCGGCGCGAAGACGTGGAGGACGACGTCGAGGTAGTCGACGATGATCCAGCTGCCTTCGCGCTCGCCGTCGATGGAGCGAGGCAGGATCTTCTCGCGCTTCATGCCAGCGTGCACCTCGTCGGAGATCGACTTGGTCTGGCGCGGGTTCCCACCCGAGCAGATGACGAAGTAGTCGGTGAAATCGCAGACCGAGCGCATGTCGAGTACGACGATGTCTTCGGCCAGCTTCTCGGCCGCCAAGGCGGCTATGCGGCGTGCTTGCTCGAGCGGAGTCAGTGAGATACGTCAGTCCTTGGTTGCCTTCCCTTCAAGTGTAGCCGGGGACGGCGCCGGCGCAGCCCGATCGGCTCGAGAGCGGCGCCAACGCTTCCTTTCGAACCGGAGCGGGAACTCCGGGCGCCTTGACCGCCCACCACCCCCACCCTCCCACAGGGCGTGAAACGGTACCGATTAGTTCCACTCACGAATGTGCCGGCTGTGTGCCAACCCGGAGCACATTGGACAAACCGCTCTCGACTTCCGCGCGATATCAGTCTCGGTAGAGACCAAGCCGATCGATCTCGACGGCGACCGGACGCGGAACGAGATCGTCGATCGGCTGCCTGTCGTGAGCGCGATCTCGTATCTCCTGCGAGGAGACGGAGTGGGCGGGGATCTGGAAGAAGGAGACGCGCTCCGGCCGCTCGAGCGCGGCTAGAACCCGCTGCGACTCCGCGTCGGGGTAGCCGGGACGGTTTGCAACGGCAAGCGTTGCCAGCTCGAGCAACCGGTCAGGCTCGCGCCAGCTCAAAAAGCCCGCGAACTGATCGGCGCCGACGAGAAGAGTCAGATCGTCGTATCGCTCGCGCAGGCGATCAAGCGTATCGACCGTGTAGCGAGGCCCACTCGGCGCCAGCTCGAGTCGCGAGATCTCGACCTGGGGAAAACCGGCGAAGGCGAGCTCGGCCAGGCGAACGCGAATCTCGGCCGGTGTGGCCACGTCTTTGTGCGGCGGATCGCCGGCCGGCACAACGAGAAGGCGCTCGAAGCCGAAATGCTCGAGCGCGGCGCGAACGAGAGCGACGTGACCGAGATGGGGTGGATCGAAGGCGCCTCCGAAGACGGCGGCGGTCACATCTTCTCCTCTCTACCGGCGATCTCGATCACCGAGTCGCTGCGCGCACCGGCCTCGGCGAGCGCCTCCCGCAGCTCCTCGTCGTCCGACACGTCGCCCACGACGCGGAAGCCGCTATCGGTGCGGTAGATGCGGAAGGAGTGCCGGCGGCGCGAGCGCGGCCGGTAGACGAGGAAATCGACCAGACCCTGGGCTTGGAGTTCGTCGGCAGCGCGCGGCTCGGCGCGCGGCGGACACAACCGGAAGAGCGCCCGCTTCAACTCGTCCACCCCCTCCCCCGTCGCGCAGGAAAGCTCGATGACCTGGGCGATCCGCTCGTCTTGGAGCGAGAACTGCGGCGGCGTTCCGAGATCGACCTTGTTCAGCACGACGACCTGAGCGCGCTCGTCGAGGCCGGCGCCGTAGGCGGCGAGCTCGGCGTCGATCAGGCGAAAGCGCTCGAGCGGACCCGTTTCTGAGCTGTCGATCACGTGGATGAGGAGTTGCGCGCGCTCGAGGTGGGCCAGGAACTCGTGTCCGAGCCCGAGCCCTTCGCTGGCGCCCTCGATCAGCCCGGGCACGTCGGCGACCGTCAGCTGGCGTCCGTCCGGCCCGTCGACCGTACCCATCACCGGCGCGAGCGTGGTGAACGGGTAGTCCGCCACCTTGGGCTTGGCGTTCGAGATGCGGCGCAAAAGCGAAGACTTACCGGCGTTCGGAAGCCCGGCCAGGGCGGCGTCCACGACCAGCTTCAGGCGCAGCTCGAGCCAGCCTCCCTCGCCCATCTCGCCGGTCTCGGCGAAACGAGGCGTGCGCCTGACCGGGGTTGCGAAATGGCGGTTGCCCCTTCCGCCGCGACCGCCGCGGGCGACGACGACGCGGGCCCCGACACTGGCGAGATCGGCGACGAGCTGGCCGTTCTCGTCGTGGATCTGCGTTCCAACCGGCAGATGCAGCTCGATCGACTCGCCGTCGGCCCCGTGCTTGTTGCTGCCCGTGCCGGGACGACCGCGTCCCGCCTTGAACTCGTGCTTGGAGCGCAGCTTGGAGAGATCGCGCAGCTCGGGGTCGGCGATCAGCACCACGTCGCCGCCGTCGCCGCCGTCGCCGCCGTCGGGCCCTCCCTTGGGGATGTACTTCTCGCGCCGGAAGGAGAGGCTGCCGTCGCCGCCGCGCCCGGCCAGGACGTAGACGCGAGCCTGGTCGTGGAAGGGAGACTCGCGCGTTGCGTGCTCGCCTTTGTTAGCGCTCGGGCTCATCTCTAGAGCCTATCCCGTAAGGAAGGCACGCATCAGGCGCGGGAATCCAGAGGAATGGAAGAGCCGCGGACTCGCCTAGGAGTCGCTGGAATCGACCGAGATGGTGCGGCGCTTGCCCGAGCGATGGAAACCGACGAAGCCCTCGCGCTTGGCGAAGATCGTGTCGTCGCGCCCGAGGCCGACGCCGGGGCCCGGATGGAATCTGGTGCCGCGCTGGCGCACGATGATCATCCCGGCCTTGACCTTCTGGCCGGCGAAGATCTTGACACCGAGCCGCTTGGAATTCGAATCGCGACCGTTTCTGGAGGAACCGAGACCTCTTTTATGTGCCATGACTAGCTCTCTGCCTTCTTGCGCGGCGCCGGTTTCTTGGCAGCCGGCTTCTTCGCTGCCTCAACTTTAGCCTTCGCGGGCGCCTTGGCTGCGGCCTTCTTGGTCGCGGGCGGCTTCTTGGCCGCGGGCTTCGCCGCCGGCTTGGCCGCTACAGCCTTGGCTGCCGGTTTCGCGGCCGGCTTGACTGCGGTCTTAGCAGGCGCCTTGGGCTCGACCTCGGGCTCGGTCGCGGCGGGCTTGACGGCCTTCGGCTTCGCTGCCGCGGGCGCTTCAGCGACGGTTTCGGACTTGCCGGCTCCAGCCGCCTTGCCCGTGCCGATCGCCTCGATCTGAATCTGTGAGAGCTGAGCGCGAAAGCCGGTATGGCGCCGGTAACCCTTCTTGGGCTTGTACTTGGCGATGCGGATCTTCTCGCCGAGCGTGTGCTTGAGGATGCGCGCGCTGACAGCGCCTGCGCTCGGTTTCAGGTCGAGCGCGCCGGCATCGACGAGTAGGACATCCGGCTGGAAAACGGCGCCCTCATCTTGCGCAAGCCGATCTACGAGCAAATGCTCGCCCTCGTGAACGACGTACTGTTTTCCGCCGACTGCAATTACTGCGTATGCCATCTCGTCCCTCGACGCTCAAATCGCGGGCATTCGCCCGCGAACCGGGGCGCATACTAGCAAGAGCAGCCTACCTATGCGCTCTCGCTCGGTGTGCTCGGCCCCTGCCCAGAGCCTGTCGAGCTCCCCGAGCTCGGCCCATTCCCGGAGCCGGGCCCGCTTCCGGAGCCGGCCCCGTTTCCGGGGCGCGCGCCTGCCTGCGAGGGCTTGCGATGCCTGCGCCCGCCACGCGAGCCGCGACGCGTGCGCTTCTTGGGCTTGGCCGGCTCGTCTCCGCTGGGCTGAGACTGATTCGAGTCGGCCGCGGCGGGTGCGGCCCCTGCCGCCGGAGCGTCGGCTTGTCCGCTCGAGCTCGCGGCTGCCGGCCTGGCCGGGCGCCTCGTCGGCGCTGGGTGCTGCTTCGGTCTCTCCGTCCTCGGGGGCTGGGCCCTTTCGACTGCCGCGGCCGGCGGCGCGCCGGTGTTTGCGCCCGTGCCGGTCGTATCGGTGGTTGCATCGGCGCCGGTCGTACCGCTGGTCGCGTCGCTACCGTTCGTACCGGCGACAGCTCCGCCGGCCGGCTTGCGGCGCCTGCGGCCTCCACGCGAGCCTCGCCGTGTGCGCTTCTTGGGCCGAGGCGGTCCCTCGGTCGCGCTCTCGCCGCCGGCTTCGCCGGCGATGGTGCCGATAGCAGCGGTTGTTTCAGATTTCCCAGCGGCGGCCGGAGCCTCGCTCGGCTTCCCCGTCTTTGCGATAGCTACCGGCGGCGCGGGCTTCGCAGCGACGACTGGAGTCGCCGCCTGCTTCTCGCTGGTCGTCTCGGCGGGCGCAGCCTCGACGGGCGCCGCAGCGTCTGCCTTGGCGGATGCCTTCTTCGATGGCGCCCTCGTCGGGCGCTCGGCCATACTCTCGGCCGTCAGAGGTTGATCTTCCTCGCGCTCGGGCTCGGCCAGACTGGCGTAGGCGGCGGCAGCGAGCGCACGCTCGATTCGCGCCTTCACCTTCTTGCCGACGAGCTTCGCCGCCGCGGGCACGTTCACCTCGTAGTCGCCGACCTTGCCCACCGCCGCCTGACTGTCGTAGAGGCCGACCTCGACCAGCGTCAACTCCAGCTCGGCGCCCTCCTCCACCGGCGTCGACGGTCTCATCTCTTCGACAGCTCCCTGAGCGACGACGACGAAGTGATCGAGCGCTTCGCTGCCGACCAACTCGAGGAAGAAACGGCGCTTGCTGCGCTCTTCGATCTCCACGAGGCGAGAGGCGCCGGGACCGACGAGCAGGCTCGCCACCTTCGCGTTCACCTCGATGCGGAAGGCCTTGCTCCGCGAGCCGAGCGCAGTCTGGCGCAGACGCCGCTCGAGATCGATCGCGGCCGAGGCTTCCGAATAGACGATGCCGTCGCCGGCGCAGACGGGGCAGGGCTTGGTCAAGATCTCGCGCGGACCGTCGGTGACGTTCTGGCGAGTCATCTCCACCAGCCCGAGCGGCGAGATCTCGACCACGTAAGTCTTGGTGCGGTCACGCTCCAGCTCGTTTCGCAGAGCCTCCTCGACCGCCGCCCGGTTCTTCGGGTTGGCCATGTCGATGAAGTCGATGACGATAATGCCGCCCACGTCGCGCAGGCGAAGCTGGCGCACGACCTCCTTCACCGCCTCGAGATTGTTCTTGGTGATCGTGTCCTCGAGGCGCGCCGACGAGGAACGCGAGCGCGAGCCCACAAAGCGGCCGGTGTTGACGTCGATGACGGTAAAGGCCTCGGCGTAGTCGAAGACGAGGTAACCGCCCGAAGGAAGATCGACTCGCCTCGAGAGCGTCGAGCGGATCTCGGCGTCCACGCCGTAGGCCTCGAAGAGCGGTGTGCGCTCCTTGTAGCGAACGACTCGCTCGACCATGTGCGGAGAGGTCTTCTTCAGGTAGCCGACGACGCGCTTGTAGGTGCGCTCGTGGTCGACGTAGGCCCGTTCGAAGTCGCCGGTGAACAGGTCGCGGGTGACGCGCAGCGGCAGCTCGGCTTCCTGGTAGACGAGCGAAGGCGCCTTGACGCGCTTGGCCCGGTCCTGAATCGATTTCCAGAGTCGCTCGAGAAAGACCAGGTCGCGCTCGATGTCCTCGGCCGAAGCGCCTTCGGCGGCGGTGCGAACGATCACGCCGCCCTTCTTGCGCTCCAGCGCCTTGACGATCTCACGCAGGCGGGAGCGCTCCTCGTCGGGCAGGCGCCGGGAGACGCCGAGCCCTTCGCCGTTGGGAACGAAGACGACGAAGCGGCCGGGTAACGAGATGTCCGTGGTCAGACGGGCGCCCTTCGTCTTCATCGGATCCTTTACGGCCTGGACGAGGATTTCCTGGCCGCGCTGAACGAGCTCTTGAATCTTGCGGCCCTGGCCACGACCCTCGAGTTCGGGAACGACGATCTCGTCAACGTAGAGGAAGCCGTTCTTCTCCAGCCCCACCTCCACGAAGGCGGCTTCCATGCCGGGTAGAACGTTGTCGACTACGCCCTTGTAGACGTTGCCGGCGATCGAGTAGCGTTCGGGGCGCTCGAGGTAGACCTCGGCGACCTTCTCGTCCTCGAGCACGGCGACGCGACGCTCGCCGGCGTCTACCGAGACGAGCAGCTCGCGCTTGGCGGCCGGTAGCGGTACGCGGCGTGGTGCGCTACGACGGCGGCCACTGCGGTCGTGGCGTTGCGACGCTCGCCGCTCGGCGGCCTGCGACGTTACCGCGGGCGCGGACTTCTTCGCTTCGGGTTTATTAGCTTGTGTCTTCTGCTCGCCGCGTGCCTCGGACGACGGTCGCTTACGTCCGCGACCGCCACGGCTTCCGCGGCGCCGGCGGGGATGCTGTGCGCCCGCCTGCGCAGGGGTCTTACTTTCAACCGGTTTCGGAGGAGCTTCCGCCGGGCGGGCGGAATCCTCCTTCTTCTCTGGAGCGTGTTCCTTGTTGCGTCTGAACCAACGAGGCAAGGTAAACCTTCTCTTTCGGATGGGTGCGCGCGAGCGGCACCCAGAAAAGGGGCGCGCGGATCGCGCTGCACGGAGGAGTAAAAAGCGTCATCTCGCCCTTAAGGCTACCAGGGTTGGGCCTAACTCCCTATTCCCCGCACCGATAGACGGCTCAGCGTCTCAGGTCGCCGTCCGAGAGCGAACCTAGGATCGATCGCGCAGTGGCCGCGAGCGCAGAGACATCGGTTTCGCTCACCTCTACCTCGACCCCGGCTGGCCCTGCCGGCGGCGGAGAAGGCAGCCGATGAGAGCCGAGCGTTCGCTGGAGTGGGTGCGCGAACTGCTCGAGATCGAGGAGGCGGACGCCTGGTTCGAGTACCTGCAGGCGACCCGCGCCGCGCCGCCGTCCTGCTACGCGAATGTCGAGCTCTGGGCCTGGGCGCGGCTAGCCGGACGCCTGCGCGCGATCAGAATCAGAGGCGCCGAGCTTGTCCCAGTCGCCTGAGAAGTAGCGGAGCGCCGCCTGACCAAGAGCCCGCGTGCCCGCGTAGGCGATCGAGCTCTGCATCGCCCAGGCGGGGAAGAAGGTCTCACTGCGCACCCTGCGCGCCAGCCGGCGCAGGCCGAGGCCCGCCGCGAGCACCAGGGCAATCTCCGCGCCTCGCTTTGCGTCGAGATGACGGTCGTGCGCGCGGCCGAGCCGTAGGACGAGGCGCGCCTGCTCGAGGAAGAGAGCCGGAAGGTCGGGCGCCGGGATCAAGGTGGCCGCACCGATCGTGCCCGCGCGCCGAGCCGAGCGTTGGATCAACTCGTCGCAGACGCCGCCGCGCAAGGCCGGAATGCGCGCGGCGAGGGCCGGCGCGCGATCCTCGAGCCGACGGGCGAGCAGGCGGGCGATCTCCCCGACCGGTACCGGCTGGCCGCTTTCCAGCT
>JADGPD010000012.1 GCA_017882615.1 Thermoleophilia bacterium | reverse complement strand
GCGAGCGGAGCGCGATTGATGCTTGCCAGGTCGTGCTCGTCGCAGATGGCGAGCAGCTCGCCGGCATCCTTGAACACGTTGAGATCCATCTGGATGGAGGTGCAGCCGGGCTTAGGCGCGAACAGACGCGCGCAGGCCAGGTCGTCGGTGCTCCAACCGTAGGCGCGGATCAGTCCCTCCGTGACCAACTCCTCGAGCGTCTCGGCAACCGCTTCCGCCTGAGCCTGTGGGAGCGACCAGATATGTAGCTGGTAGAGATCGATTCGATCGATGCCGAGGCGTTCGAGCGATGCCTGGCAGGCCGCGCGGACAGCGGCCGGCGAGACGTCCTCGCCCGTCCAGTTGCGCGTCGCCTCATCGAAGACGTTGCCGAACTTGGTTGCCACGACGATCTCGTCGGCCCGTCCCGCGATCGCCTTGCCGAGCACTCGCTCGCTGCGACCGCAGCCATAGACGTCGGCGGTGTCGAAGAAGCTGACGCCAAGGTCGATCGCGGTGCGGATGGCGCGGATCGACTCCGCGTCGTCGGTCTCACCCCAGCCGACCGGAGTGCCATCCCAAGTCCAGGCGCCACCGATCGCCCAGCAGCCGAGCCCCATCGCGCTGACCTCGATGCCGGAGTGTCCGAGCCTGCGCCTTGCCGTTCCAACCATCTTCTCCATCGAACTTCCTTCCGCGAGATTCGCTGTTGACGAGGAGAGTGTGGCGGAGGCATAGTATAAGCGCAAGTACGATAAATCGTGGGAGACCCAAGAATCCGTTATGAACCTTCGCTTCGTTCAAACCCTTCGAGAAGTCGGTGAGCGCGGCTCCTTCTCGGCCGCCGCCGCGGCGCTGCACTTCACCCAGCCGGCGGTTTCCAGACAGGTCGCCCAGCTCGAGCGCGATATCGGGATGCCGCTGGTCGTACGCAGCCGCCAGGGCGTGAGCCTGACCTCCGCCGGGCGCCTCGTCGTCGAGCACGCCGAGGCGATACGCGGCCAGCTCCTTCAACTGGAGACCTCGCTCACGGAGCTCTCGGGGGGAGCGCGCCTGGCCGTCGGTATCGGCGGGTTTCCGAGCGCCTTCGTCGGGATGATTCCCGAGCTCGTCCGCGGACTGCGCGCGCACGCGCCCGAGGCGGAGATCATCCTCAAGCGCTGCGGGCACGACGAGGCGCTGTCGCTGCTGCGTAGCGCCGAGCTCGATCTCGCGCTCGTCTTTTCGCGCCCGGACATCGCGCAGCAGCCCATCGGCATCCAGATCGCCGAGCTGGGGGAGGAGCCGATGCTCGCCCTCTTGCCGCGCGAGCACCGGCTGGCGCGCAAGGCGAAAGTGAAGCTCGCCGACCTGGCCAAGGAGCGCTGGATCATCGGCGCTCCCGATCCTTCCTCGTCGATCATCGTCAACGCCTGCATCGCCGCCGGCTTCGAGCCGAACGTCGTCTTCGAGACCGACGACCCCCTGGCGACCCAGAGTCTCATCGCCGCCGGTCTCGGCGTCTCGCTCTCTTCACCGTGGATCTCGGTGGCGCTGCGCGACGACGTCGTGTTGAAGCCGCTTGCGGCGCCTGTCCCGATGCGCCGTCTGCGCGCGCTGGTCGCCGATCCACCGGGGATCGGAGCGCGCATCTTGCTCGATCTGGCCCGCGAGCTGAAGCGGCCGGCCCTGTAGGCGCATCATCGACTCACTACGACGAGCCGTGACGCAGTGCCGAGTCCGCGTCGCGGGCGCCAGTCGTTGAAAGCGTTCGCTTTTTACGAACTCTCGGCGAAGACGCGGGCCCGGTCCGCCAGGACCCAGACGGTATCTCCGCGCTCGAGCTCCAGCCGGTTGAGCTCGGCGCAGGTCATCTGCGCCCAGACCGTGCCCGAACCCGCGAGCTGGAGCTCAACTCGGGCTTCGAAGCCGAGGCGAGCGATGCGCTCGACTCGAGCCTCGAGCGCTCCGGCGGTCGGTTCCAGCCTCAGATCGAGATCGTGCTGGCGCACCCACCGCTCGCCGAGTTGAGCAGCCGCGCCGACGAAGCTCATCACGAAGGGAGTCTGCGGCTGGTCGTAAAGATCGCGCGGCGAACCGACCTGCTCGATACGACCGTCGTGGAGGACGGCGATCTGATCGGCGAGCGCCATCGCTTCCTCCTGGTCGTGGGTGACGAAAACGGTCGTCACGCGAACCTCATCGTGGAGGCGGTGTAGCCACTCTCTGAGCTCGCCACGCACACGCGTGTCGAGTGCGCCGAAGGGCTCATCGAGGAGAAGGACTTTCGGTTCGACGGCGAGCGCCCGCGCAAGCGCCATCCGTTGCCTCTGGCCGCCGGAGAGCTGGGAGGGATAGCGATCCGCGAACGGTTGAAGCTGGACGAGAGCGAGCAGCTCGTCGACGCGCGCACGTACTTCGGCCCGCGGACGCTTGCGGATCTTGAGCCCGAACGCGATGTTGCCGCGCACCGTCATATGCTTGAACGCCGCGTAGTGCTGGAAAACGAAGCCCACGCCGCGCTTTCGAGGCGCAACGCCTGTCGCGTCCTCGCCCGAGATCGTCACCCGCCCGGCATCCGGGCGCTCGAGGCCGGCGATCACGCGCAGGAGCGTCGACTTACCCGACCCGCTCGGTCCGAGCAGGGCCGTCAGTGAACCTTGCTGAACATCGAGCGAGACCTCGTTTAAAGCGGTGAACGATCCGAAGCGCTTCGTCACGCCCTCGACGTGAATACCCATCAGTGGACTCCTTCTTTGGGCCGGAGAAGATTCATCGTCAGAAGCACCACGATCGCCATCAGCGCGAGCACGACCGAGGCCGCATAGGCGCCGACGATGTCGAAGTTCTCGTAGCGGTCGCTGACATACAGCGTTGCTGTTTCGGTCTGCCCCGCGAGGCGACCCGAGACGACCGAGACGGCGCCGTACCCGCCGAGCGAGCGGGCGGTCGTGAGCACGACTCCGTAGGCGACCTCCCAGCGAATCGCGGGGAAAGTAACCCGTCGAAAGGTTTGCCACTGCGAGGCGCCCAGTGTCTCAGCCGCCTGCTCCTGGTCGGTTCCGATCTCACGCAGCACCGGCACGACCTCGCGCACCACAAACGGGATCGAGACGAACGCGGTAGCCAGGATCATCGACGGCAAGGCAAATAGAACCTGGATGCCGTGGCCTGAGAGCCACGATCCGAACCACCCGGTACGGCCGTAGAGCAGGAACAGCGCGAACCCAACGACAACCGGCGACAGCGCAAGTGGAAGGTCGACGAGCGCGTTCAGCAGGCCCTTTCCCGGAAAGGGATGGCGCACGATCAGAAGCGCGCAGAGAACGCCGAAGATCGTGTTTGCGGGAACGGCGATCGCGGCGATCACCAGCGTCAGCTGGAAGGCGTGCATTGCCTCCGGGGTCGTTACCGCATTCCAGGCCGGGCCGAAGCCCTTCTCGAAGGCGCGCCAGAAAACGACCGACAGCGGCCCGAGCAGAATCAGCGCGAGGTAGCCGAGCGCCACCGTCCTGAGTGTGAGCCTACGCATGGTGACGGGTCGCCCAGCGGCGGAACGCGCCGATCAGAAGAAGGACGCCGAATGAGATCGCAAGCAGCACCACCGAAGCCGCGGCGGCGCCTGAGGTGTTCCCGCTCTCGATCTGGCCGAAGATGTAGACGGAGGAGACCTCGGTCTTGAACGGGATGTTCCCGGTGATGATTACGACCGAGCCGAACTCGCCGACCGCCTTCGCGAACGCGAGCGCTACGCCGGAGAGAATCCCAGGTAGAAGGTTCGGAAAGACGATGTGCCAGAAGGTCTGCCAGTCCGAGGCTCCAAGCGACTCGGCCGCCTCCTCCAGCTCGCGGTCGAGCTCTTGGAGCACCGGCTGGACGGTGCGAACGACAAACGGAAGCGTCACGAAAAGTAGAGCGAGCACGATCGCGGTGCGCGTGTAGGCGACATCGATGCCGAGCGGCGAGCGCGGGCCATAGAGTGCGAGCATCGTCAGTCCGGCGACGATCGTCGGCAGGGCGAAGGGAAGATCGATCAGCGCATTGACCACCCCTTTGCCCGGGAACTCGTCGCGGACGAGCACCCAGGCGATCACCGTGCCGGCAATCGCGTTGACGAGCGCGACCGCAAGCGAGGCGAGGAGCGTCAACTTGAGCGCCGAGACCGCCTCCGGGCTCGTGAGCGACTGCCAGAAGCCCGTATCGCCGCTCTTCGTCGACTGCCAAACAAGCGCCGCCAGCGGTAGCGCGACGATCAAACTCAGATAGGTGACGACAACACCGAGAGTGAGCCCGCTGAACGGGCTCACTCTCTTTGCGGCGCGGGGCTGTGCCGCAGCCGTCGCGGCGGAGCTAGCCAGTGACGCCTCCTACCTGGGCCTCGATCTTCGCCATGATCCCGGTCTTTGGATCGAAGAACTGTGGCTGTGCTTTCTTCCAGCCGCCGAGAAGCCGATCGGTGATATTGAAGATCGTCAGGTTCCTGGTCGGGAAAACCGACGTGTACTGCTTGAAGACGCTCTTCACAACCGGGCGGTAGCCGTTGTTGGCGAAGAGCTTTTGCGCCGCGGGTGTGAAGAGGTAACTGACGAAGGCGGCCGCTTGCACGGGGTTCGCCGTGGTCTTTGTTACCGCCACCGGGTTTTCGATCAGGATCGTCCTCGCGGGGGAGTGATACTCGATTGGTTGTCCGAGCTTCTTGGCCGCGTAGGCCTCGTTCTCGTACGAGAGAAGGACGTCGCCCTTGCCGGAGAGGAACGTCTGCAGGGCGTTACGGGCGCTCGTGTCCTGGACACTGACGTGTCGGAACAGCTTCGTGAGATTGGCAACGGCTTGTTTATGTGTCAAGCCCGCTTTGCGCCAGGCGCCGTAGGCAGCCATTACGTTCCAGCGCGCGCCGCCGGAGGTGAACGGGTTGGGCGTGATCACATCGACTCCCGGCTTGAGGAGGTCGTTCCACCCTCGAATTTTCTTGGGGTTACCGCTGCGCACGACGAAGACGACGATGGAGTTCGTAACCATGCCGTGGTATCTGCTTTGCCTCTTCGAGCTCCACGAGCCGCTGACGATGCCCGCGTTGACCAGGTTCGTCATATCCGGTTGGAGCGAGAGATTGACGACATCGGCTTTGAGTCCGGCAATAACAGCCGCAGCTTGCGTACCCGACGCACCATAGGAGGTGCCGAAGGTCACACCGGACCCTTCGGGCGTCGCTTCGAAGGCGGGGATGATCTGGTCGTATGACGCTTTCGGCGTTGAGTACGCGACGAGCGTGAGGTTCGCGCTCTTACCTGCGGCCGAGGCCGCAAGGGTCGGTAGCGCGACCAAGAACGCGGCGGCCAGTAAAGTCAGAGGGCGGGCGAGACGTGGCATCGTGAGCTCCTTTCGCGTGTGCTCGGATCTCCGAAACACATAAGCACTTTTTATTGACGCTATAACTGAATTGCGAGCAACATAGCGATCCGCTCGAATGCTGTCAACCACTTTTCGAAGCGCGACTGAGAAAGCGGGCGCCCGCTCGACCGCTGCCAACAATCGAGAACTAAGCGGACTCGAGCCGGCGGCCTTCCCAGACCGGGCTCAACGCGCGCTAGACTGAACAAGCTGCCGCGACTGGCGCGGAGAGGTGGAGCACACCACCGGGGAACGGCAGCAATTCCAGCCGAGCGCCTGGGCACCCAGATCCAATCAGGAGGTGTTCCAGTGAGCGCGCAGGAGACTTTGAATCAGACTCTCGAGCAGGTCGATCCGGCCGTCGCCAACCTGGTCGAGCAGGAGTTCGAGCGGCAGTCGCAGACGATCTGCCTGATCCCGTCCGAGAACCACGTCTCTCGGGCCGTGCTCATGGCGCTTGGGAGCGTGCTCACCAACAAGTACTCCGAGGGCTACGCCCACCGCCGCTACTACGAGGGCCAGCAGGTGATCGACGAGCTGGAGCCGCTGGCGATCGAGCGGGCGCAGAAGCTTTTCGGCGTCGAGCACGCCAACGTCCAGCCCTACTCGGGCTCGCCGGCCAATCTCGCCGTCTACATGGCCTTTCTCGAGCCCGGCGACACGGTGATGGGGATGGCGCTGCCGATGGGCGGCCACCTCACCCACGGCTGGGGCGTCTCGGCGACGGGTAAGTGGTTCCACGCGGTTCAGTACGGCGTGCGCCCCGAGACCGGTCTTGTTGACATGGACGAGGTGCGCGAGCTGGCGCGCAAGGAGCGTCCCAAGCTGATCTTCTGCGGCGGCACGGCGATTCCGCGCACCATCGATTTCCCGGCCTTCGCCGAGGTGGCGCAGGAGATCGACGCGATTCTGGTTGCCGATATCGCCCACATCGCAGGCCTGATCGCCGGGGGCGTCCATCCTTCCCCGGTCGGCCACGCTCAGGTGCTCTCGACCACGACCCACAAGACGCTGCGCGGCCCGCGTGGCGCGATGTTGATGTGCACCGAGGAGCACGCTACGGCGATCGACAAGGCCGTCTTCCCCGGTCTACAAGGGGGTCCGCACGACAACACCACCGCGGCGATCGCGGTCGCGCTAGGGGAGGCCGGCCGGCCGAGTTTCTCGGCCTACGCCGCTCAGATCGTGACCAACGCCAAGGTGCTGGCGGAGGCGCTGGTCGAGCGCGGCTTCGATCTCGTCTCGGGCGGAACCGACAACCATCTGATCCTCATCGACCTGACCTCGAAAGACGTCCCCGGCAAGGTCGCTGCCAAGGCGCTCGACCGGGCGCGCCTCACCCTCAATTACAACACCGTGCCCTTCGACCAGCGCAAGCCGTTCGATCCCTCGGGCATCCGTCTCGGCACCCCGGCCGCCACCACCCGGGGCATGAAGGAGCCCGAGATGCTCGAGATCGCCCGCTGGATCGACGACGGCGTCGAGGCGGCGAAACGCGAGGACGAGAGCGCGATCGAGCGAATCGCCGCCGAGGTGTTGGAGCTGACGGCAGCGTTCCCGATCCCGGGCGCCCCGAGCTAGCCAAATCGATCACGCTCTTACCGGTCGCCGCCTGATCGAAGCGGACGCGGAGACTACAGATTGAGCGGCGACTCGGTCGACAACTCGGGTAACGGCTCGAGTGCCGAATCGGGCGCCATCGCCCTCCCGGGGGAAGCAAGCGGGCGGGCGAGCAGCACACCGATCAGGCCGGCGAGCACCGTCGCGGCCGCGGCCAGCGCCCAGACGAAGCGGGCGCCGTTTTGGTCGGTGAGCACGCCCGCTCCGAGCGAGGCGACCGTGAGAACGAGGGCGTTGGCGCTCATGATCAGCATGAACGAGCGACCGCGCAGATCATCGCTCGCGCCTTGTTGCACGAGCATCGCGTTGGCTGTCAGAAGCAAGCCGTTGCCCGTTCCGGCGATCAGGAGAATCGCGACCGCGAGCGCGAAGGGAGGAAGAAGAGCCACGAGGCCCATGCCGAGCGCGAGCAGTGCGAATCCGAGTGCGTAGGCGGTGGCGAAGGCAATCCGCGCGAAGACCGCCCGTGCGCTCAAGGCGCCGATGAGCACACCGAGGCCGGTCGCGGCCATGAACACTCCATAGCCGAGATCGCCGGCGCCGAAGTCGCGCTTGACCAGTTCGACCTCGGCCGTGTTCATCGCGGCGATGCCGACCATCGCCACGTTCCAGGAGATGAACACGGTCAGAAGTGGTCGCGAGCGGAAGACGGCAGCGGCTCCGTCGAGGAGATCGCGCAGGTAGCCGCGCGACGCCGCCGTCACCGACTGCAAACCGGACGGTCGGATACCGGCAATGAGAAGCGCCGATACGACAAAGCTGGCGGCGTTGAACAGGTAGGCCGAGTGCGGTCCGACAGTAAGGACGATGGCTCCGCCGCCGAGCGGCCCGACGATCATCGTTGCGCTGGTGGCCGTCTGGAAGAGCCCGTTGGCGCCGGCCAGATCACGCTCCTCGACGAGATTCGGAAGCCCCGCGTAGACGGCGGGCGTGAACAGACCGGCCGCCACTCCGGCCAGCATCGCGAGCGCCAAGATCGCCCAGGCGCTCGGTGCGAAGACGAGGGCGACGAAGACGGCTACGCGGAAGAGATCGGCGCCGATCATCAACGAGCGCCGCGGCAGACGGTCGAGCAGCGGTCCGCAGAGAAAGCCGAGCAGGGCGATCGGCAGTGTCTCGGTCACGAAGAGCGCGCCGACCCAAACCGAGGAGTGCGTTCGGTCGTAGACGTCGAGCGCGAGCGCGACGAAAGCGAGCCAGGTGCCCGCGCTCGAGATCAGCGTTGCCCAGAACAGGCGCCGCACGCCCTCATACCGAAGCAGCGAGAACTGGCGCGAGGCGGTCGAACGGAGATTCATCTCTCGCCGTACGCTAGCTTCAGTATTGCGGTTTGACAACTCAATCGAGCCGGCTCAGGACCTCCACGCGAGCTGCGTCGACTCGCTCGCGAGCGTGGCAGCCGGCGAGGTGGGCATTGATCAGGCCGCAGGCCTGCATGAGTGCGCACACGGTGGTCGGGCCGAGAAAGCGAAAACCTCGGCGCTTGAGCTCCTGCGCGAGAGCTCGAGACTCCGGCGTAACGGTCGCCACCTCGGCGTAGGAGCGGGGCGCAGCCGCCGGTGGCGGAGCATAGGGCCAGATCAGCTGCGCTAGCGAGCCGTCCTCTGCGATCACCTCCTGCGAGCGCCGCGCGTTCTCGATCGAGGCGACGATCTTGGCGCGATTGCGCACGATCCCCGGCTCGGCGAGCAAACGCGCGATGTCGGCGTCGCCGAATCTCGCCACCGCCTCGATCTCGAACGCGGCGAATCCCTGCCGGAAGGCCTCGCGCTTGCGCAGGATGGTGAGCCAGGAAAGCCCACACTGAAAAGCCTCGAGGCAGATACGTTCGAACAGCCCGTCGTCATCGCTCACCGGGAGGCCCCACTCGCTGTCGTGATACTCGCGCAACTCAGGCGTGGCCGATGCCCAGGAGCAGCGCCCGAGCCCGTCGGAGCCGATGTCGAGGTCTTTACTCACGGGGCCGCTCATCCTACGGTGGCCGGCAGATCGTACGCCTCGTCGAAGCGCAAGAGGGTATCGTCCGCGGGCATGAACGAGCCGGAACAACGCAAGCGAGCCGTGAGCGACATTCTCGAAAGCGGGGCCGGGCTCGCCGCTCGTCACATACTCGTCTTTCTGCGCATCACGACGCCGCTGACTCTGCCCATCGGCTTGCTGTTCAGCGCCGCCGTCTTCTGGTTGGACAACAGCTCGGGCTCGAGCCACGATCTTGCTCTCGGGATACTCGTGCCGGTGGGCGTCGTCTACGCGCTCGCGGCGATGGCTTCGGGAGCGGCCTGTTTGAAGGTGGCCGCCGAGGCTTATAGCGGCGCGAGCCCGAGCGCACGGGAAGGGATCACGCTTGTGCTCCGGCGGCTGCGCCCGACTCTCGCCCTCACGGCGCTACTGGTGGTTGCGGCCGCGCCGGCGGTCGCCCTACTGGCCCTCCCCGGGCTGACGGCGCTCGGCAGCTATTCGCTGCTCCTTCTGATCCTGGCGCTGTTCTCGCTCTGGGCGTCGGGAACGTGGGCTGTCGCCCTGCCGGCGATGCTGCTCGAGGAGAAGGGCATCAAGGACTCTCTTCGCCGCTCTGCGCTGCTCGTTCGCGGGAGCTTCTTCCGGGCACTGGGGACGATTCTGTTCGGCGCGGTGCTCGCTCTTTTCGCCGGCGTTCTCGTAGCGATACTCGTCTCGGTTTTCTCCCTCGGCGGCGACAACGTAATCCTGATCGTCACGCTTGTCGGTTTTGGGTTGGGAGAGCTGTTCGTCGCCCCGTTCTACGTCGCCTTCCTGGTCGTTCTCTATGGCGACCTTCGCGCGCGCGAGCCCGGCCCGATCGCCGAACAGGCGAGCTGATAGCCCAACCCGGCTAGTAGCCGCAGGCTAACGAGGGCCGGTATGTGTCTTGTCTGTCAGCTTGCCGACGAGGCGGGGCCAGGCGGCGCGGAACGCTCGTTTGCGAACACGGCGTTGGGCGAAACGCGGCAGGCGTTGGTAAACGCGGAACGCGGTGAGCACAACCCATGTCCGTCCCTTGGTGCGAACTAGCAAGCGGACGAGGGAACGAAAGAGAGCCATGGAATCTCCAATCGATAGCTTTTCGATCCAGTCACTGCTCTTGTACCCGTTTCGCCACGGTGTAACGAGTGAACGGGAACGGCGTTTCGTTTAGAAAAGCCGCTCTATCGAACTGGGCCTACTAGTGGTGACCCCGTTCCGAGTGCTGACCTCGATCGTGTCCGGGACCGTGCTCGTGGCCCTGATCATTTCCGGTGGGATTGCCGGCGCCCGGCTGGTGGTCCTGCGGAGGCTGTCCGTGGTTGTCTTGCGGAGGCTGTCCGTGGTTGTCCTGCGGCGGTTGAGCACAGGGCGGTGGATTGCCGGGCTGCGTCTGCCCAGTCGGGCCTACGCTCGTTTGGTCCACCTGCGAGCTACCCGGCCCTGAACCCCGTTGGTGTCCGCGGTCCTTGCCGTTCGGATGGTGGGAGCCGGGGGCCTTCGGTTCCTTCGGAGCTTTTGCCGCCGGCGCTTCGTGAGACGGGCTAGCCGGGCGCGCCACGGTTGGCGTGGTGACCGGTGTAGCCACCGGTGCGGCCACCGGTGTAGCCACCGGTGCGGCCACCGGTGTGGCTGCGGGCGGGGCGGGAGGAGTCAGCGCGGGAGTCGTGCTCGTAGTCGTGGGAGGCGTGGTGGCGGGAGGCGTGCTCGGCGGCGTGGAGCCGGGGCTCGAGACGCGCCGCGAGTGCTTCGGAGGGTTCGTAGCCTTCGCGTCGCCGATCGAAAGAACGGCGCTTTGGCTCGTAGGATGGTCGATTACCCTCGTCTCAACGCTCTCAGAACCCGATAAATGTGAGCCTGAGGCATGCTTCGACGAACCGGATTGATTCGAGATGGACGGCTGCGACCCCAAAAACGATCCGAGTGGTACCTTGACCGGCCCCGGCGTCGGCGGGTTAGGCGCGGCAGACGGCCTCGGTGAGCCGGGGGAGAGAACGCGTGGCGCAGCCACTGCCCAGATCACGAGCACGAGCGCAGCGAGTGTCGCCAACGCCGCACGCGTGAAGAACAGTGACCGGCTCCCCCAGACAGGCCTCATGTATCCCATTCTTAATCGCAAACGTTTGCAGCACTATACCTCGTACGAGGGAGGTCACAGCTTTTGACAAGCCTCGCACGTCGTTTAGTCGTCTATTTCGTGTTTCTCGCTGTGGTGCCGCTGTTCGCGGGCTTTCTCGGATTCACGGCCGTTATCGAGCGCAGCGAGCAGAACCGGGTGGACGAAGGGCTTCAGGCCGGCCTTCGGGCGACGCTTGCGAGCTACGAGAACGAGCTGGTGAGTGCGCAGAAGAGCGCCGAGCGATTGGCGCGCTCGCCCGTCTTCCAGCGAGCTGTCGTGGGACACGATCGCTCCGTTCTGGCGGCCTACATCGCCGACTTGCCCGGGCTGCGTGTACAGAGCGGCAGCTTGCGCATCGGCAAGGCGTACCCGTACGCGGGCGAGCGCCGAGTTCAGTTCGTCGGATCGAATAAGCCAGGCGGCGAGTTGATCGCCTCGGTTCCACTCGATCCGGCCAGCCTCCGGCGCTTCGAGAACCTGGCAGGGATCTCCTCCGACGAGAAGCTGTTGCTCGCGCAGGGCACCCGCGTGTTCAACCCGAAGACCGGTGCCGGGGCGCGTGCGAATCTGAACGACGACGAGATCGGTCGAGTCCGACTCGCCGGGAAGGATTATCGGGTGCTGGTCTCGCACGCCGTCAGCGCCCGGGGATCGGTGGGATTCGCGCTCGTGACGCCGCAGGCGCGCGTCAGTAACGCGGTATTCCGCCTCGAGATGCGAGTGCTTCTCGTCCTGCTCGGGTTCCTAGTCATCATGGGCACGATCGCCTTCTTCGAAGGCAAGGTGATAGTGCGAAGCGTGGGCGACTTGGCCCGGGCGGCGCGGGCAATCGCACGTGGGAGCCTGCAGGAGCGTGTACCGGTGCGCGGGCACGACGAGTTCGCCAGCCTCGCGGTCGCCTTCAACGAGATGACTGAGCAGCTTCAGGCGCGACTAAGAGAGCTGGAGCAGGAACGCGGACGGCTCAGGGAGGCAACGCTGCGCTTCAGCGAAGGGCTCGGAGTCTCGCACGACGCCGTTCAGCTCCTACGGGTCGTGGTGGAGTCGGCCGTCGAGGCGACCCAGGCTACCGGTGGAGTGATCACCGGTCCGCACGGTGAACGCTTCATCGCGGGCGAGCCCGAAAAGGGAAAGGAGCAGAGCGAATGGTCGTTGCGCGCGGGGCGCGAAAACCTCGGCACGCTGGTCTTGAGCGGCGATCACTTCAACGAAGAGGATCTCGAGATGGTGGCGTTGCTCTGCGGGCACGCGGCCGTGGCGCTCGACAACGCACGCCTGCACCGGATCGTCGAGCGGCAGGCGCTGGTAGACGGCTTGACCGGGCTGGCCAATCGCCGCCACAGCGAGTCGGCTCTGGACGAAGAGATAGTTCGTGCCTCGCGCCTGGGTAGCGAGCTCACTCTGGCGATTCTCGACATCGACCACTTCAAAGATGTGAACGATCGCTACGGTCACGCCGCCGGTGACTCCGTGCTGAAGGAGCTCGCTCTCGTCCTGAACCATTCGTTGCGCGAGATCGACACAGCCGGTCGCTGGGGCGGGGAAGAGTTCGCGCTCATCCTGCCCGGCACCGATACGGCGGGCGGCGCTCGCCTCTGTGAGAGGA
Organism: Thermoleophilia bacterium; assembly: GCA_017882615.1. Lineage (GTDB taxonomy): Bacteria > Actinomycetota > Thermoleophilia > Gaiellales > Gaiellaceae > Fen-549. The sequence continues at coordinate 26,833 of JADGPD010000012.1, read as the reverse complement.
TCAGGCAGACGCTCGCCGACCGGCGCATCCCGATCGAGGAAGGTCAGGCGATCTCCGTCACGGCCAGCTTCGGCGTGGCCGGATTCGCCAGCACCGGCAGTCGTGAACGCCTGCTCGCGGCCGCAGACGAGGCTCTCTACCGCGCCAAGCGCGGTGGTCGTAATCGGGTAGAGCTTGCCGACTGATAGCCGCTCGGCTCTCGCCCTTCGTACACTAAAAGTGCCTGCAAACCTTACCAACTGGCAACTACATGCCCTCAAGTCCAGGCTATTTGCGTCCGACACCTTCCCTACTCTCGGTGGTCGAAGATCCGGTACAATCGACCGCCGAATAAGCCTTGACCCCGAGCAGGAGGACCGATCCTATGACGGTTGAGACACCCTCTCTTCTCGCCAAGGCAATCGAGGAGCATCTGGAGCTCAAGAAAAGGAACTCGACTCTGGATCACTCGATGCCTCTCGAGCGCTATGCGTCCGAGGACCCGTTCGAGAATCACCCGTTGTTCAAGACAGAGGAGCAGGCACGTCTTGAAGAGACGATGGATGGTGTGCCTGCACCAGTGGAGACGGTCGAGCTCGCCTGGCCGGGCGAGGAGACTGTCGAGGGGCTTCCGGAGCTCGCTGAGAGCGTCTGGGCCCACTCGCGCGATTTCGACTGGGGCGACTAAGCCCTAAGCTTCGGGCGCGCAGATGGCCCTCCCGGGTGAGGGTTCGGCTTTGGCATGCGCAGACGTAACCGCTGTCTGCCGCGCCTGAATGCGCACCGCTTTTCGGTTCCGCTCCTCAAATGCGGAACGGGCCGTGAGGCCCGCTCCGAGAAACACCCAGGTTGAGGGAACTACTTGGCCGCGGCCGCGCCGCCCTCTTCCTGGAAGCGAAGGAAGACGCCTGCGGCGAGAGCGATGAGGATCAGCAACGCGATCCAGATCTCCCACTTCCTTGCGCCGTACTCGAAAACGCGGAGTACTCCAAAGAGAACCGTGAGCGCGCCGAGTGCAAGCGAGATCAGCATTGGCTTGACCGGAAGCTCGGGGAGCTTGAGCGCATCCGGCGACATGACCTGAACGAGAAGGAGCGCCTCCCAGAGGATGAGGATGATGAGGACTATCCCCATCCCGGTCCCCCAGCCGTGCCAGGCGGTAATCGTCGCGCTCACGCAGAACGAGCCGACGCAACCGCCAAAACCGTTCCAGGAGAAGAACGACCAGATAAACAGAAGGATGGCGGACCCAAGAAGAACCCGTCGCCCCATCGAGACTTTGTCGAGACTCATTCGTTTCCTTTCAGTCCCTTGCGGCCCAGTGACCGCAGTGTGTTGGTGCAGAAACTAACGCGTTCGTCGGACTAGTTCCAGTACTACTGCATGCTCAAACACGTCGGTCGTGGCGTTCGAAAGCTTGTAAGTATCCGATTCCGCTGCTCAGCGGCCGATGACCGACGGTTTCGTGCCACCGGGCAAGGGCGGATCGATTACATCGAGAAGGCCTCTCGCACAAATCCGAACCGGCCGGAAGCTCCGTCGAATTGCGGGAAAACGTGGCGTGAAGCGCGTCAAACGAAGTGGCTCGGCGAAGCGCCTACCAGGCGCCTGCTGCTCCGTTCGACATCGGCGGTTGAGTAACTGTTCGCCCAGGTGTCGTGTCGTCGCCTCGCTTGACCGAGTGCCGCGGCGGGACTAGAACAATGGAGTCGCCGCCATTCTCTATTAGTCCAAAGGAGCTCCAGATGGACTGGGTATTTCTCGCCGGCCGAATCCTCGTCGCGATCATGTTCTTCAATTCCGGCCTCGTCACGCATGTGCTCGGTCACAAGGGCACGGCCGCCTACGCACGTCAGAGCCGGGTTCCTTTGCCGGAGCTGAGCGTTCTCGCCAGCGGTGCGATGATCATCGTTGGCTCGCTGCTGGTTGCGCTCGGTGTCTGGGGCGATCTGGGCGCGCTCCTGATCGCCGCCTTCCTCGTTGCCGTCACGCCCGTGATGCACGCCTTCTGGCATGAGAACGAGCCGATGACCAGGCAGCTCCAGCAGATCAACTTCCTCAAGAACGTCTCATTGCTCGGCGGCGCACTCATACTCTTCTATGTCTGGAACCAGCTTCAAGGCTCGGCCGGCCTCTCACTGACCGACCCACTCTTCGGTCGTCGTTAAGATCACGCCGTGCCGCCGGCGTTAACCACCCGGGCGCTCGTCAAGCGCTACGGACGAACGACCGCGCTCGCCGGAGTCGATCTGGAGATCGCGCCGGGCGAGCTGGTTGGCCTGCTTGGGCCCAACGGTGCCGGGAAATCGACGCTGACCAAGATCGTCTGCGGCGTCGTCCGCTCGAGCGGCGGCGAGGCGAGAGTCTGCGGCGCTCGCGCGGGCTCGCGCTCGGCACGGGCGGCGATCGGCTACCTGGCCGAGCTCTTTCGCTTCCCCGACTGGCTCAGCGCTGAGGAAGTGCTGGTGCTGCACCAGCGACTGGCGAGCTCGCGCGGCGGCGCCGACGAGCGGAAAGACCTGCTCGGGCTGGTGGGTCTGACGGACGCTCGCCGCGTGCGCGTCTCGGCGATGTCGAAAGGGATGCAGCAACGGTTGGGGGTGGCCCAGGCGCTTGTCGGCCGGCCGCGGCTCTTGCTCCTCGACGAGCCGACGAGTGCGCTCGATCCGGCCGGAAGGCGCACGGTGCGCGAGCTACTCGAGCGCCTGCGCGAGCGCGAGATCGCGGTGCTGCTCAACTCGCACCTGTTGAGCGAGGTCGAGCTCGTCTGCGACCGCGTCGTCATCCTTTCGCACGGAAGGCTCGTCGCGGCCGGGGCGATGAACGAGCTGACGCGATCGCGCGGGCTGGAGATCGAGACAGACGCGGGAGTGCGCCTGATCGAGGATGTCGGACGCGAGCAGGTACCGCAGGTCGTGCGCGAGCTGGTGGCCGCGGGCGAAGACGTGTTTTCGGTGCGCCTGGTGCGTTCCACGCTCGAGGAGGCCTTCCTCGAGCTGACAGGGAGTGATGCGGCGTGAACGCGGCGCTGGTTGCCGTCTACGCCTTCCGCGAGACGCTGCGCCGGCGCGTTTTCCTGGCCGTGCTCGTCCTGACCACTGCCTTCATTGCGCTCTACTGGTTGGGGGCCCGTTTCGTCTTCTCGAAAACGAGCGGCTTCTCGGGGAACCCGGTGGTGGACGAGAACGTGGTGCGCGGCGCCTCGGTCTTCGGGCTGGCGCTCTTCGCCACCTACTTCCTCGGCTGCGTACTTGCCATTTTTCTCACCCTGGGAGCGATCAGGGGCGAGGCGGAACGGGGCCTTCTGCAGCCGCTCGTTGCGCGTCCCGTCGGCCGCTCGTCGTTGATAGGCGGGCGGCTGTTGGCAGCCGTCTTGGTCTGCGTTCCTTACGTGGTGGCCGTGTATGCGATCGTCCTCGCGATCACGCGGCACACCCTGCACTGGGCGCCCGACCATCAGCTCGAGCCGATGCTGGCGCTGATGCTGGCGGTGACGATCATCGCCGCCCTCTCGCTGCTCGGTTCGGTCTTCCTGGCGCCGATCGCGAACGGTATTACCGTCTTCATGCTGCTCGGCATCGGCATGGTCGCGGGTCTCCTTGGCCAGATCGGCGTCGTCATGAAGATCCACTCCCTGGAGCGAATCGCCGAGGCAAGTTCGTGGATCGCGCCCTTTGAGGCGCTCTACCAGCGCTCGCTCTTCGCGTTGACGGCCGAGACCTCCGGAGTAACGAAGACCGTGTTGTCCCTCGGGCCGTTCGGCGGTCCCCAAGCCGGCCCCAGTCAGCTCTGGCTCTGGTCGCTCGGCTACCTCGCGCTCGTTACCGCCGTTGTGCTCGCGGCATTCGCGCGGCTTGACCTCTGAGCCACCAACGGACGGAGAAATTTGCGCTGAGACTCGACGCGAAGCCGGCACATTCTCGAGCGTCCTTTCTCGCAACCATTCCCCGCCCCGTGGGAGGGTGGGGGGTGGTGGGTGGGCAAGAGGCGCTCGAACCCCGAGCGAAAGCTCGTTCTCAGGGATGAGGCAAATCTCGGTCTGCGGCCCGAGGTTCGGAAGCGCATTCCCGGGTAAGTTGGGCTTCGAGCGAGCGAGGAGGATCATGGCAACGCAAAACGAGTACGTCATCGAGACCGAGGGTCTGAAAAAGAGCTTCGGCGGACAGGTGGCCGTGGATGGTGTCGATCTGCGCGTTCCGCGCGGCTCGGCGTTCGGTTACCTGGGCCCGAATGGCGCCGGCAAGACGACGTTGATCCGGATGCTGCTCGGGCTGACACAACCGACGGCCGGAACGATGAGGATGCTCGGACGCCCGATGCCGAAGGAACGCTCGCGGGCGCTGGCGCGAGTCGGGGCGATCGTCGAAGAGCCGGGCTTCCACAAGCACCTGAGCGGGCGCGAGAATCTCTGGGTCGCCGCAGCTGCGCGCGAGCCCGCTGCGCACCTCCGTATCGACAAGGTTCTCGAGCAGGTTGGGTTGGCCGATCGGGCCGACGATCATGTCTCGACCTACTCGCAGGGCATGCGTCAGCGGCTCGGCATCGCGCGCTGCCTGCTCTCCGACCCCCAACTCTTGATCCTGGACGAGCCGACGAACGGGCTCGACCCGGGCGGTATTCAGGAGTTCCGCGGTCTGGTCCGGGCCTGGATCGCCGAGGGGCGGACGCTCGTTCTTTCCTCGCACCTGCTGGACGAGGTCGAAAAGATCTGCGACCACGTAGCGATCGTCGATCGCGGCAAGATCGTCGCCCAGGGCTCCTTGAGCGAGCTCTCGACCGGTGACGACGGCGCCATCACGATCGGCTGCGACGAGCCACACAAGGCCTTCGGCGCCATCGACGGCAGCGGCTCGCTGCGCGAGGTGGAGGAGACCGCCGGTGGCCTACGTGTCTTGGTGATGCCGGACGCGTCGCTCGAGAAGGTGGCGGCCGAGCTCAACACGAGGTTGGTGGGGGCCGGCATCGCAGTGCATCGTCTCGAGCCCTCTCACGTCTCGCTCGAGCATCGTTTCCTGGAGATCACTCGCCGCCTGGGAGGGGACTCATGAGCACCTCGGAGAGCACGGTCCAAGCACCACAGCCGCCGCGCCTGCCCTTCCGGCTGGAGCGCGCCGAGCTACTAAAGCTGCGCAAGAGCTACGGCGTCTGGATTCCCACCGCGATTCTCACGGTGGGAGCGATCGTGATTTTTTACCTGGCGGTGGAGTTGTTCCATGTTTCGAACTCGGCCAAGTACGCCCCCGCTGGCGGGACGGACAAGTTCCAGGGGGCACTGCTTCTGATGGGCCAGGTGGCCGGCATGATCGCCGCCGCCTTGGTCGGAGCCGCCGCGGGAACTCAGGACATAAGCTCGGGCGTGTTCAGGGATCTCGTCTCCACCGGCCGCTCTCGTACTCGTCTATTCCTGGCGCGCATTCCAGGCGGCCTGGCACTGCTGCTGCCCCTGATGGCAGCCGCCTATGCCCTTGCGGCCGTGCTCAGCGTCGCGCTAGCGAGCGGACTGGCCACGCCGAGTGTGACGCTGTTCGCGAAGTCCGGTCTGTATGTGCTCTTCAGCGGCGCCGTCGTCTATGTGATCGCGCTCGGGCTGGGTTCGCTCGTCGGCTCGCGAGCGGCAACGATCAGCATTTTGATCGCGTACCTCTTGCCGGTCCAGGGGATACTGCGCAACATCAGCGCGCTCGGGCGTGCTCGCGACGGGCTGCTGAGCGTAGCGGTCGAGCGGCTCTCGCCCCTTGCGCCCCCTGACGCGCGCGACCAGCTCCACATGTCACTGGCAACCTCGCTGATCGTGCTCGCGCTCTGGGTCGCGATCTTCGCAGGCCTCGGGCTCTGGCGCACTCAGAAGCGCGACGCCTGACAACCCCGCGGCGACGACGCCGCTTCTCGCAGATCAAACTCCGTCAGAGAGAGGACGACTGATGACCAGCTTGGAAGGCACGACCCAGCTGCCACTTTCCCTACGCCTGCCCCTCAGGCTGGAGCGCGCCGAGTTCCTCAAGCTGCGCAAGAGCCGCGGCGTCTGGATTCCGCTCGCGCTTCTCACGGTCGGCGCGATCATCGTCACATACGCCGCGCTGGAGCTCTTCCACCTCTCCAACTCGACCAAGTACGGTCCGGCGGGGGGCACGGATAAGTTCCAAATCGCGCTGACGCTGCTGGGCCAGATCGGTGGGATGATCGCCGTCGGACTGGTCGGCGCCGCAGCCGGCACGCAGGATCTGAGCTCCGGTGTGTACAGAGATCTCGTCTCGAGCGGGCGCTCGCGAGCGCGCTTCTTTGCTGCGCGCGCTTCCGGCGGACTGGCGCTCGTGCTGCCGTTCGTCGCCGCGGCCTACGCTCTTGCCGCCGTGCTTTGCGTCGCGCTGGCCGGGAGTCTTTCGACTCCGAGCGTGGAACTTTTCATCAAAGCGGGGTTGTGGGTGTTGCTCAGCGCCGGCGTCGTCTACATGCTTGCGCTCGGGCTGGGCTCGCTGGTGGGCTCGCGCGGAGCCGCGATCAGCGTTCTGATCGCCTACCTGATTCCGGTGCAGGGGATCCTGCACGTCATCGGCGCGCTCGGTAAGTCGCGCGATGCGCTACTTGGCGTGGCGATGGAGGGGCTATCGCCGCTTCCGCCGACGGATACGGGGAATCTGATCCTTCCGTCTCACACGACCTCGGTGATCGTGATCGCACTTTGGGTTTCGATCATCGGCGGCCTCGGGCTCTGGCGCACTCTTGCGCGCGACGCTTGAGCGACGCCGGCGGAGTACGGTTCGAACGATGAGAGCGCGTCTGCAAAGGGGCAGGACAGGGCGGATAACGCCTGTCCTGATCGACGTCGGGCTCTTCTTCCTCGTTCTCGTGCCGACCACGGTCTGGGCCGATCGCAGCACGAGGCTCGCCTACGCGATTCCGCTCGGCCTGGCCCAGTCGCTGCCGCTGCTCGTACGCCGTCGCTATCCGTTGACGGTCTTCGGCCTGGTGGTGGCGGCGGCTCTCTTTTTCGAGCTGCGCTTCGACTCGCTGCCTCCGTTCGCCTCGGCGCTGGCGATGTACACGGTCGCCTCGCACGTCGTCGATCGCCGCACCTCGCTGCACGCCGGGCTGCTCGGCCTGATCGTTCTCTCGACCTCGCCGCTCTTTCTGCAGGAGCAGTCGGACGAGCGCATCGGCCACCTCGTCATCGTGCATCTGATCGGTTTCACCGTCGCCTGGATAATCGGCGACAACGTGCGCGCCCGTCGCGCCTATCTCAGAGAGCTGGAGGAGCGCGCCGAGCGGCTCGAGCGTGAACGGCACGAGAGCGCGTCGCGGGCGACCCGCGAAGAGCAGGAGCGGATCGCGCGCGAGCTGCATGACGTCATCGCCCACTCGGTCAGCGTGATGGTCGTTCAGGCCGCCGCGGCGCGGGACGTCTTCGAGCGGCAGCCCGAGCGCGCACGCGAGGCTTTGAGCTCGATCGAGGAGAGCGGGCGCTCGGCTCTGACCGAGCTCAGGCGCCTGCTCGGGATCGTGCGCACCGGCGATCCCGAGAGCCGCCAGCCGCAACCCGGCCTGGCCGCGCTCGAGTCGCTGGTCGAGCAGGTTCGGGCGACCGGGTTGGAGGTCGAGCTGGACCTGGAACCGGGCTTGAGCGAGCTTCCGGCCGGTGTCGGTCTTTCGGCCTACCGGATCGTTCAGGAGGCGCTGACGAACACGCTCAAGCACTCTCGCGCCAGCCGAGCCGGGGTTCAGATCGCCCGGCGCGGCCAGGAGCTGGCGATCGAGGTGACGGACAACGGAAAGGGTCCCGGCGCGGCGTCGGGAAAGGGACACGGCTTGATCGGCATGCGCGAGCGCGTGGCTCTGCTCGGAGGCGAGCTCGAAGCCGGGGCGCAGGCCGGCGGCGGCTTCGCCGTCAAGGTGCGCCTGCCAATAGGCCAGAAAGGGCAGAGTTGAGCATCCGCGTTCTCATCGCCGACGACCAGGCGCTCGTACGCAGCGGCTTTCGCATGATTCTCGAGGCGCGCGACGACCTCGCGGTGGTGGGGGAGGCCGAGAACGGCGCCCAGGCGATCGACTTGGCGCGCGAGCTCCAGCCCGATGTCGTTCTGATGGATGTGCGCATGCCGGTGCTGGACGGGGTGGAAGCGACTCGGCGCCTGCTTAGGGCGGGCTCGGAAGCGCGCGTGATCATCCTCACCACGTTCGATCTCGACGAGTACGTCTTCGAGGCGTTGCGCGCCGGCGCGAGCGGCTTTCTGCTCAAGGACGTTCAACCGGCGCAGCTGGCCGAGGCGATCCGCGTCGTCGCCTCGGGCGAGGCGCTGCTGGCGCCCTCGGTCACGCGCCGCCTGCTCGATCGCTTTGCATCCTCGCTCGAAGCATCCGAACGGGCGACGCCGCCCGAGCTCGACTCGCTGACACCGCGCGAGCTCGAGATCCTGCGCCTGATCGCCGGCGGGCTGACCAACGCCGAGATCGCAGGCAAGCTGTTCGTGAGCGAGACGACCGTCAAGACGCACGTCTCGAGCGTGCTGCGCAAGCTGCATCTGCGCGACCGCGTACAGGCCGTCGTGCTCGCGTACGAGGCGGGGCTGGTCAAGCCGGGCCCGGTCTAGGCGTCGCCCGCGAGCGCCTTTTCCAAGCGCTCGAGGAACTGCACCTGCGCCGGAATGAGCTTCTGGCTCGCCTGCACCGGCGATGCCCAGATAGCGCGGTCGAGCTCGGGGAATTCGCGCATCTGACCGGAGCCGCGCGGCCACTCCATCTCGAAGCTGTTGCTGCGAATGCTCGCGGCGTCGAGCTCGCCTTGGACGGCGAAGACGACGACCCTCTTCCCGTTCGCCTGCCTGATCTCGCCGAGCTCGAGATACGGCTCCTGCGGCGGCGGCGAACCGAGCTCCTCGTCGAACTCCCGCTTGGCGACCTCGAGCGTGTTCTCCCCTTCCTTCATCTCGCCTTTCGGGATCGACCAGGCGCCCGCGTCCTTCCGCTCCCAGAAGGGGCCGCCCATGTGCCCGATCAGCACTTCGAGCCCGGCCTCGCCGCGGCGATAGAGAAGGATTCCAGCGCTTGTCTTCATTCTTCGGTCGGTAGCGAATTGGACTCCCGCGTCGCGGCGAGGCAACGCGGGAGTCCGTAGCGAAGATTAGCTCGCGAAGTACGTGATGCCGGGCACACGCAGCGACCCGGCGGCGCTGGCAGCCGCTACTACGCCGTCTCGGCCTCGATCAAGCCGCGCTCGGCGATCTCGGTCTCGCGCATCTTGTATTTCTGCACCTTGCCCGAGATGGTCATCGGGAAGCTGTCGACGAAGCGGATGTAGCGCGGGATCTTGTAGCGGGCGATCTGGTCGCGGCAGAAGTCCTTGACCGCCTTCGCGTCGATCTCGGAGTCCTGGCGAGGGATGATCCAAGCGCAGATCGTCTCGCCGAACTTGGGGTCGGGAATGCCGATCACCTGCACGTCCACGATCTGCGGGTGCGAGTAGAGGAACTCTTCGATCTCGCGTGGATAGATGTTCTCGCCGCCGCAGATGATCATGTCCTTGATCCGGCCGACGATGTTCAGGTAGCCGTCGTCGTCCATCGTCGCCAGGTCGCCGGTGTGCATCCAGCGCGCCGCGTCGATCACGTCGCGGGTCGCCTCCTCGTCTTCCCAGTAGCCGAGCATCACGCAGTAGCCGCGCGTACACAGCTCGCCCGTCTCGCCGCGGCGGATGGTGCGGCCGCTCTCCGGGTCGATGATCTTCACCTCGACGTGTGGGTGCACCGGGCCCACTGTCGTGACGCGCTTCTCGAGCGGGTCGTCGAGGCGAGTCTGGGTCGAGACCGGCGAGGTCTCGGTCATCCCGTAACAGATCGTCACCTCGCCCATATGCATGTCGCTCTGCACCCGCTTCATCGTGTCGATCGGGCAGGGAGAGCCGGCCATGATGCCGGTGCGCAGGCTCGAGAAGTCGGTCTTCTCGAACTCGGGCGAGGCGAGCTCGGTGATGAACATCGTCGGGACGCCGTAGAGCGCCGTGCAGCGCTCCGCGCTGACCGTCTCCAGCACCTCCTTCGAGATGAAGCCCTCGCCCGGGATGACGATGCAGGCGCCATGCGTGACGATGGCCATGTTGCCCAGCACCATTCCGAAGCAGTGGTAGAACGGCACCGGCAGGCAGACGCGGTCGGCCGGGGTGTAGGCGAGCGTCTCGCCGATGAAGAAGCCGTTGTTCAGGATGTTGTGGTGCGAGAGCGTGGCGCCCTTGGGAAAGCCGGTCGTGCCCGAGGTGTACTGGATGTTGATCGCCTCGTCGAAGTCGAGGCTGTTCTCGCGCTCGGCGAGCTGCTCGTCCGAGACCTCGTCGGCGCGTGCCAGCATCGCCTCCCAGCCCTCACCCAGTACGATTGAACGAGTCAGAGCGGGAGCCTCGGCAGCCCGAAGCAGCGCGCGGTAGTCGGTGTTCCTGTAACCCGGCGCCAGGATCAGCATCGTGCAGCCCGACTGGCGCAGCACGAACTCCAGCTCGTGCGCCCGGTAGGACGGATTGATGTTGACCATGATCGCCCCGACGCGCGCCGTGGCGAACTGCACTACTACCCACTCGGCCACGTTCGGCGCCCAGATGCCGACCCGGTCGCCCTTCTGCACGCCTTCGGCGATCAGAGCGCGGGCGCAGCGCTCGACCTGCTTTTCCATCTCGGCGTAGGTCCAGCGGATGCCCTGATGGCGGGATACGAGCGCCGGGGAGTCGCCGTGGGCGGCGACTACCTCGGCCCACATCTGCCCGATCGTCTCGGCGCGCAGCGAAACGTCGGAGAGACCCTGGGAGTATGCGAGTGCCTTCTCGGTCATGTCTGGCGCCGAGTATCGCCGACCGAATCGCGTCGTGCAACCCGAACGCGCGCCGACTAGTCGACGATCTCGATGCCCACCGCCAGCGCCAGAACATCGGCCGCCTGCACCACGTCGGCCCAGGGCATCCTTACGCCGCGCAGGCGCTCGGGGTTGCCAACCCCGGCGAGCCTGCAGCCGCGGATCTCGCTCTCGATGAAGGTCGCTTCCGCCAGAGCGACGCCGCTCAAGTCGCAATCGCTGAACACAACCGAGGACAAGTTGGCCGCGTAGAAGTCTGCCTCTTCCAGCCGGCAGCTCTCGAAGCGGACGCGCAGCAGTTTCGCGAAGCGGAAGCGGGCGAGGTCGATGCGGCAATCGGCGAAGACGACGTCCTCGAGCGACGCGTTACCGAGTGTCGCACCGGTGAGCCGCGCTCCGCGAAACTCGACGCGCTTCAATGCCAGCGAATCGGCGGCGAGATTGGCCCAGCTGCCGGCGACGACCGCGACATCGCTCAGGCTCGCTCCCTGCAGCCTCGCGCCGGTCAGCTCCACTCCCTCGAGGCGGCTCTCCAGCAGGCGCAGCCCGGTCGCGTCGCGCTCGCCCAGGTCGAGATCCTTCAGGAGCATTCCCTCCAGCTCGAGCCTCCGCAGCTCGTCCGGAACCTCGTCCAGGCGGGCAAGCTCGGGCGGTAGATCCGGCGGCGTGGGAGATGAGGGCGCTCGTGACAAGATCAGCTGGAGTCTCTCAGGTAAGCGCGCTCGCCGGCGGTGCTCGTGGAAGCTTCGCTTACCGATTCCCCGTGATCAGCAGCGACTGCTTGATCGTCCCGCGATCGCCGACCGCATCGAGCAGGCACTCGGCCACGTCGGCTCTGTTGACGCGGTCCTTGGCCGTTACGGTCTCGTCCGGGCCGACGAGACGGAAGCCCGCTCTAGGCTTGCTCTCGAGTAGCGTCGCGTAGACGATCGTCCAGTCGAGTCCGGAGCTCTCGAGCAGCTTCGCCCCGGCCACATCGTCCTTGGCCATCCCGCGCACCAGTCGCGGGAACAGCTTCATCATCCCGGTCGGCTTGAAGTTCGGCGTGGCGATGAAGCTGGACATGCAGACGACTCGCCTGACGCCGCTCTCCTCGAGCGCCGTGATCAGCGCTTGGGTCGTCTTCTCGATCAGCTTGCGCTTGGCTCCGCCGATCGTATTGATGACGGCGTCCTGCCCTTTCAAGGCCGCTTTCAGGTCGCTGACGAAAATGGCGTCGCCGTTCACGACGCTGAGACGCTCGTCACGCAGCTTCACCGTGGACGGGTCGCGGGCGAAGGCGGTGACCGTGTGCCCGGCCGCGAGCGCTTGTTCGACGACCAGCCGGCCGGTCTTTCCATTTGCTCCAAGAACGAGAAGCTTCAAATCGATCCTCTCCTAAGGGTGTTTGCCCCCGCATCTTTCCAGGTCCTGGCCGAGTCGCCCACGCTGCGGTCGCCTGCGGGTAGCGTTCGCTCCGATGGAGCTCTCAACCGGCGCGGAGCTGCGAATCACGGGCGGCGAAGGACCGCTCAGTGTTGTTTGCATGAACGGCGGCCAACGCGCCGAGCTGGAGGGCACCTGGAGCCCGACGATCGAGTGGCTGTTGGAGCGGCTGCGCCCGCGCTTTCCAGAGGTTCGCTTCGCCGAGCTGCGCTACCGTGTCAAGTCCTGGCGCCGCTTCGACGCGTGCATCGAGGATGCCCGCGCCGCTATCGAGGCGGCAGCCGGTGAGCACACGCTCCTGCTCGGCTTCTCGATGGGCGGCGGCGTGGCGATCGCGGTCGCCGCCGAGCCGTCGGTCGAGACGGTCGTTGGACTGGCGCCCTGGATTCCGCCGCGGCTGCCGCTCGAGGGGTTGCGCGGACGCCGTCTTTCGGTCATACACGGCTCGCTCGACCGCGCGCTCCCGGGCATTCCCGGCGTGTCGCCGCGACTCTCCCGCGCCGGTTTCGAGCGAGCACGTGCGCTGGGCGCCTCGGGTGACTACACGCTCATTCCGGGCGCGGTGCACGGGATCGCGCTGCGCCCGCTCGGGCTGGGGCTCGTTCCGCTGCCGCGGGCGAGCCGCTGGGCTGAGCTTGTGGGCGCGGAGATCGAGCGCGGTCAGCCGGTACCGGTAGACATTTGAATCGGTTCCAGGGCGCGGGCGGTAGCGAGCACGAGGTCAGGGCAAGTAGACGCGAAGTCAGCCGGGATTCTTTACCGAATCCGATCGCGGCGCCGGGGAAGGCTCAGGCGACGCTTTCCCCTACCGCTCCGAGGACGCCCGGAATGCACTTCTCCGGACGCCCTCGATGTCCCCACAGACCGTCGTCGCCTTCCCGGCCGCGATCGCTACCGCTAGCCGTGCTTCAAGCGCGCGGCCGCTCGCTGGATCTCCCGCTCGGTCTTCGGGCGGCGCGAATAGGCCCCGAGCCCGTGGATGGCCAGGATGAGCGCCCATACGAGCAGCACCAGGAGAATGGTCGGATCCCAGTCACCGGCGCGCCCCTTGTCGCTCAGGCGCTCCGGCCAGCCGCCCGCGTTCATGTAGCTGATCGCCACCCACGGTCCACCGAGGAAAACCAGCCCGAGCAGGAAGGCGCCCAGGTGAAACCTGAGGCGCCGGCAACGCTCGACCTCCACGAGCGCGAGCGAGCGCAAGCCGTCTCCCTCGGCGTCGTCGGGAGCGACCCGTGATTCGGGTCCGTACCACCAGCTTCTCATCCAACGCTCACAGAACATCGGTCGTCTCCTTCGTATTGCAGCCGCAGTCGGCGCCGCAGAGGTCTTCGCCGGCGTCGCCGCCGGCCAGCTTCGCGCCGAACTGCTCGAGAAATCGTTCGGTCTCTCTGATGTGACCCTCGGCCGCCTTTTGCTGCACCCGCTCGGCGACTCCGATCGCGTCGGCGAGCTGCGCGCCGGAGAGTCCCCATTCGGAGGCTCTGATCATGTGGCGGCGGATATTCGGGAGCGAGTTGGCTGTGATCGCGGCGCCGAGCGCCGCCAGCTCGCTGTCGAGCCCGGACAACTCGACGGACTTCGCGTCGGGGCCGAGCTCCTCACGCACATGCTCCGAGAGACGTGCCCTGGCGTCGCTGACGACGTCTTCGGCTTCGACGGCGGCCGAGAGCATCCGGCCGACCTCGATCCCTAACTTTCGACTGAACTTGAAGTGGAAGCTGGTGCAAGGCAGACAGCCCGCACCTACGCTGGCGCCGATCGCCACCAGCTCCTTCTGCTCCGGGGTCAGCCTCTCCTCGTTGCTCGACATCGACATCTCCTTCGGTTGAGAACTCCTACTGCTCGTGAAGGACGAACCCAGGGAGGCAAGAGATACTCACCCCGTCGTTGCGCGCGCTACCCTCCGACATAGGAGAGGAATCCAATTGGCTGACGCAGGGAACACGACGGTTGTACTCGACGAACAGGCGCTGGCGCAGTACAGGGCGCCGATCCAGCGCCACATTCGCGCAATGGTGCGAAGCGCCGATGAGGCCGACGAGCTGACTCAGGAGACATTCCTGCGGGCGCTCTCGAGTGCGGCGTCTTTGCGCGATCCGCAGGCCACGCTCGCCTGGCTTTTCCGAATCGCCACAAACGTCTCGCTCGATCACCTGCGCCGCCGCCGGGTTACATCTGCGCGGCTGGAAGTGAAGCCCGTCAGCGAGGAAGAGGTCGGCGCCAGCAAGGATGAGCCGCCCTCGTCGATCGAATTTCCTCTCGAGCAGATGGAAATGTCCGCGTGCGTCCAGCGCGCGCTCGCAACGCTCCCGGACGACTACCGAGTCGCGCTGCTCCTCCACGACGGTCGCGGCCTCAGCAACCCGGAGATCGCCGAGCTGCTCGGCTGTTCGCTGGCAACAGCCAAGATCCGCGTTCACCGCGCGCGCAAGCGGCTTCGCGAGACGTTCGAGGTCGCCTGCGTGGTGGCCCCCGACGAACGAGGCGTGCTGGTATGCGAGGAGCAGCGTCCGGATGTCGGCTTTCCCGCCTGACCATTAGCCCGGCCTAGCTCCGCGGCGATCTGCCAGCGCGCGTCTCCCGCGTCGGCTACGGTGCAACCCGTGAGCGAGTGCCCGATTTGTGAGAAGCACGAGGGCAGGGGCATGCTCGTAGGCGAAGTGCTCTACGAGGACGAGCAGGTGCTCGTCTCGCACGCTCCTCCCGCGATGGTCGGCGGCTATCTCGGCTACTTCTTCGTCGATGCGAAGCGACATGCCCGCGGGCTGGCCGATCTCGCCGATGACGAGGCCTGCGCGCTGGCGCGGATCGTCACGCGCTTGGCGAAGGCGCTCGAGAAAGACGGCGCCGAGCACGTCTACGCCTTCACCTTCAACCATGTGCCGCACCACCATGTCCAAGTCGTCGCCCGCCACCCGGGCACGCCGCGCGATTTCTGGGGCCCCCGCGTAGACGAGTGGGAAGACGCTCCGCGCGGCGGCGACGCCAAGATCGCCATCCTCTGCGACCGGCTTCGCGCGACGTTCTAGCGCGACCCGCTCGCCGCGCCACTGCCCTGGATCTTCCAGGTGTCGCGTTTCGCTCGAGCGGGAACGGTTGCCCAGAGCATCGAATCGCGACAGAAATGGAGAGGTCATGGCCGGCGAGATAGTGCATATCGAGTTTCCGTCCGTGGATGCGGACCGGGCGCAGAAGTTCTGGAGCGGACTGTTTGGATGGAACTTCGAGGACTCCGGAATGACGGAGATGGACTACCGGATCGCTCGCCTTTGGGATGGGAAACTGGGAATCGCCGTCTTTCCCTCCGAGAAGCGCAGCGGCTTTCCCAATTACTACTACGCCGTCGGCGATATCGAGGCAGCCCGGGCGAAGATCAAGGAGCTCGGCGGCGAGGCCGAGGAGAAGATGCCCGTGCCCAAGATGGGCTGGTTCGCGGCTTGCAAGGACAGCGAAGGCAACGCCTTTCACATCTGGCAGGTGGATTCTTCGGCCGCCTGAGAGCCTCGCCGTAGCCGATAGAAACCTCTTTCTTTCGTAACCCGGTGCTCGGCGCGCGGGCCGGTATCTCTTGCCACCTCGGCTTCGTCCTTCACCGAGAGCAGGAAATCAAAGACGAACCAGGGAGAGAAAATGGCCGGCGAGATCGTGCACGTTGAGTTTCCGTCCGCGGACGCGGATCGGGCGCAGAAGTTCTGGAGCGGGCTGTTCGGCTGGAGCTTCGAGGGCTCCGGCATGCCGGATATCGACTATTTGGCGGGCATCGACTACCGGGTCGCCAGGACGGGCGAGCAGACGACAGCTGCGGTCTTCGCGTGTCAGAAGCACTCCGCCGGCGCTCCCGTCTACTACTACACGGTGGACGACATCGAGGCGGCGCGGGCAAAGATCGGCGAGCTCGGCGGCCAGGCCGAGGAGAAGACGCCGATCCCGAACATGGGCTGGCTCGCGCCCTGCAAAGACAGCGAAGGGAACGCCTTCCACATCTGGCAGGTGGATTCCGCGGCCGCGTAGGCAGCGGCAGCGGCTGACAGCGACGTGGGGGCGCGACGTTGGTCGCGCCCCTTCCAGTCGTCCTAGCGGCATCAATGGCAAACTACGAGCCGTGCACATCCGCCTTTACACCTCTGCCTGGTGTGCGTACTGCAAGCGGGCAAAGGCACTGCTCGAGCAGCACGGATTCGACTACGAGGAGATCGAGATTGACGGCGACGATCGCTGCTGCCGCCTGCAAGAGCTGACGGGCGGAACGAGTGTCCCGCAGGTGATCGTCAACGGCGAGCCGATCGGCGGCTACGAAGAGCTCCTCGGACTCGTGCAAAGCGGCGCCCTCGCGCCGCAAGGGAATCTGCAGATCGCCCCAGCCGCGACTAGGGATGGCGTCTGAGTCGCTCTCTTCTCTGGCCGCCGCGATCGACATAGCGTGCGCGGCTCGCTGAACGCGGTTTCAACCAGCAACCGACCCCAACTCGCAAACCTGCCTGTGTGGCACTGAGCCGCCGGAGCGTTGCACCGGCGGCTCGGTCGAAGCGACGATCAGCGAACCAGGTCGACGCGGGATGCGACAAGCCGCCGCGTCGAGATGCCCCCGAGCTCGCTCTCGCCCGTTTTGCGGGCGCGTCCGAACATCACGATGTCTGATATCCCCGAAGATAGATGGCGCGAGCGCGAACTCGGCGTCGCGGAGGAGCGGATCGCTTGAGTCGTGCACCCGGCGCGATGAGACAGTCCTGACGCTGGAATCAGACGCCGAGCAGATGCTCGACGACCAACTGGTCGAGGCGCTCGTTCGCGTACCCGCGCGCCGTCAGGGCGTCGACGTCGAACTCCTCCTCGCTCAGCGCGCGCGCGGCCTCAGCGCTGTAGGCGCCGACGGTCGGTCGCCCGAGGTCGGGCACGCCCGCCGCCGCCAGCGCCTCGGCGGCGCGAGGATCCGATGCGAACGACCTAGCCTTCTCGGCCAGGATCAGGTACGTGCGCATGCAGCCGCGCGCGAAGTCCTCGACTCCGGCTGCGTTCTCCACCCGGAGCGCGTGTGCGTCGAAGTGCCGCACCCCCTGGTAGTCGGATTCCTCGAGCAGTCGGACGAGCAGGAACGCCTCCTTCAGATCTTCTTGGCCGAAGCGCAGATCCTGGTCGAAGCGCCCGATCCGCTGGGAGTTGAGATCGATGTGGAAGAGCTTGCCCGCCCAGAGTGCCTGCGCGACCGCGTGGCAGAAGTTGAGGCCCGCGATCGTCTCGTGCGCGACCTCCGGGTTGACTCCGACCATCTCCGGGTGCTCGAGCCGCTCGATGAAGGCGAGCGCGTGGCCGACGGTCGCCAGGAAGATGTCGCCACGCGGCTCGTTCGGCTTCGGCTCGATCGCGAAGCGCATCCCGTAGCCCTGGTCGAGCACGTAGTCGCTCAGGAAGTCGATCGCCTCCTTGTAGCGATCGAGCGCGTCGCGCGCCGGCTTGGCGGCGCCGACCTCTGATCCCTCGCGGCCCCCCCAGAATACGTACACGGGCGCATCCAGCTCGGCGGCAAGATCGATTGAGCGCATCGACTTCTGGATGGCGAAGCGCCGCACCCGGCTATCGTTTGAGGTGAAGGCACCGTCCTTGAAGATCGGGTGGGTGAAGAGATTCGTGGTCGCCATGGTCACGCGCACGCCGCTCTCCTCGAGCGCGCTGCGGAAGCGCGAGACGCGCCGGCTCGCCTCTTCCGGCGAGCAGTCGAACGGGACGAGATCGTTGTCGTGGAGGCTGACCCCGTAGACGCCGAGTTCCCCCAGGCGTCGAACCGTCTCCCATGGATCGACCGCCGCCCGCGTCGCCTCGCCGAACGGATCACGCCCGACGTTCCCGACTGTCCAGAGCCCGAACGAGAAGCGATGCTCGGGTCGCGGCTCATAGTTCGTCATCGTCGACCTCCGTAGGGGGGAGCAGCGGTCGATTCGCGCAGGATGAGCTTCGTGTGCAGCTCGATGCGCAGCACCTCGATCCGCTGCTTGTTGATCAGCCGGCGGAGAAGGCTCACGGCGGTGCGACCTAGCTCTGCCAGCGGCTGCCGCACCGTCGTCAACGGCGGCGTCGCGAGTCGCGCCGGCAGCGCGTCGTCGAAGCCGATGATCGAGATGTCCTCTGGGATCCGCAGTCCTCGTGCCCGGGCAGCGATCATCGCGCCGATCGCGACCTCGTCGTTGAAGGCGAAGATCGCGGTCGGCGGGTTCGGGAGGTCGAGCAGTTTCGCGGCGGCCGCCTCGCCGCCCTCGAACTTGAAGTTGGAGCCGATCTCGAGCGCCGGATCGGGCGCGATGCCCGCACTCGCGAGCGTGCTTCGAAAGCCGTTCAGCCGCTCTTGGCTGGCTAGTTGTTCGTCGGGGCCCTTGATGGCACCGATGCGGCGGTGGCCGAGCTCGAGCAAGTGCTTGGTCGCGAGCACGGCGCCAGCGAAGTGCGTCGCCGTGACATAGGCGATGTCGTCGCCGAGAGGCGTTCGCGGTTCCACGACGACGAAGGGATAGCCGTGGTGATGAAGCGTCTCCAGCTCGTCCTCCGACTCGTACGGGAGCACCAAGAGCGCCCCGTCGGTCGTGCCGTGCATCAGCCGGTCGAGCAGGACCACCTCTCGCCCGTGCTCGTGGTGTGTCGGGCAGAGAACGACACGCATGTCGCGTTCGTAGAGAGCCTCTGCCGCGCCTGAAAGGATGCCCGCGAAGTAGGTCGACTCGACCTCCGGGATGGCGACCCCGATCAGACTTGTCCGGCCGACGGTAAGCGCGTGCGCTGTCCTGTTCTTCGAGAACCCGAACTCACGCACGACTCGGAGGACGGCCTCTCGCGTGGAGGTCGAGACGTCCGGGTGCCCGTTCAGGACGCGGGAGACGGTTGCCATCGACACGCCCGCCAGGATCGCGACGTCCTGGATTGTTCTAGGCGGCTGTTTAGGGATCTCGCTCATCCGGCAGTTCTTTTTCCCTCGGTCGGAAGCCACCCGAAGTCTAGGTGAAAGCACACTGAAAACCAACCGGTAGATCTACCGGGAAAATTCCTAAGCGAGGCGCAAGTGCAATCGGGAGGCGCTCCCCTCCTCGTGCGAGTTTACGATCACTACAGTCACTTGACCTCCTGGAAGAAATCTGTTAAGCGTTCCCGGGAGAGTCGGTAGATTAGATGCGTTACTCAGTTGTTTTCCCGAATCCGAACGAACTCCGACCCACTGTTTGCAGGGTGGGCGGCACATGAGAGAAGCCTGCCGCAGAGCACGCCTGAGCCGACTCGGTCACTCGGATTGCCTCATTGCTAGCTGGGACAAGACATCCCAGGAAAGGAAGCGAGCATGACGCGACACACGGTAATGCGACTCGCCATCGTAATGGCTATCGCGTTGGCGGCGCTCACCGCGGCCGCCACCGCCGCAAGTAAGAAGCCTACGCTCCTGCTCTGGACGATCCAGCGCACGGAGAACTCCGTCGAGACCAAAGCGGCCAAGACCTATAAACCCGCCAGCGTCAAGGTCCAGATCTTCGCCAACGACCCGTACAAACAGAAGATCAAAGTTGCCTTGGGGTCAGGTAAGCCGCCCGATATGTTCATGAACTGGGGCGGCGGCGGTCTGAAGCAGTACGTCGACGCCCGCAAGGTCCTCGACCTGACGCCGTTCTTGAACGCCGACAAGGCCTGGAAGAATAGGTTCTTCAACAATGTCCTCCAGACCGCCGCGTTCAAGGGGAAGTACTACGGCATTCCGAACGTCGGCATGCAGCCTGTCCTCCTCTTCTACAACAAGGCGGTCTTCAGGCAGAACAACCTGACCCCGCCCAAGACCTGGGATGAGCTGCTCTCGGTCGTCAAGGCGCTGAAGACGGCCGGGGTCACCCCGTTCATCCTCGGTGGCCAGAGCAAGTGGCCTGACCTGATGTGGGAGGAGTACCTCGTCGACCGCGTGGCCGGCCCTCAAGCCTTCAACGCTGTCGTCGCGGGCAAGAAGAACGCCTGGATGGACAAGGGCATCATCAAGGCCAACACGATGCTCCAGCAGCTCGTCGACGCCGGTGCGTTCGGTAATAACTTCTCGTCGACCACGTATGACGGCACCGTCACCGCAACGCTCCTCGGTACGGGCAAGGGTGCCATGGAGCTGATGGGCAACTGGGAGTACGGAGCAGTGCTCCAGAACAGCCCGGACACGATCAAGAATCACGACCTCGGCTGGATGCCGTTCCCGGCGATTCCAGGCGGCAAGGGTAATTCGAAAAACATCGCCGGCAACACGAGCAATTTCTACTCGGTCGCGGCGAAGTCGAAGCACCCGGCGGCCGCGGTCCAGTTCCTGAAGAAGCAGGTCATGTCGCCTGCGTATGTAAAGGGCCTGATCGCGCTCGGGAACATCCCGCCGGTGAAGGGCATCGCGAAGCAGCTCTCCACAGGAGCCAACGCCGACTTCACGACGTGGTGCTACAAGCTCGTGCAGAGTGCACCGAACTACCAGCACTCTTGGGACCAGGTCCTGTCGCCTGATGCAGCAAACACACTCCTAACCAACCTTGATCGGTTGCTTCTCAAGCAGATCACGCCGCAGCAGTTCTCGGCGAACATGAACAAGACGAAGTAATTCTCGGAGCCACACCTGAAGAGCGCCATGAGAGCCGGCAGTAAGAGAAAGGGCGCCAGCCCGCTGCTCGCACTGCCGGCTCTCGGTCTCTTCGCGATCTTCGCGCTGGTCCCGATGATCGTCGTGGTGGTGCTGAGCTTCACGTACTACAACGGCATCAGCTCGCCCACCTTCGCGGGCTTTGCAAACTGGAGCCGGTTCCTGCACGATTCCACCACGCACCACGCGATCTGGCTCAGCCTCGAGATCATGGTCCTGAGCTGGCTCTTCCAGACGCCGCTCGCTCTCCTGCTCGGAGTCTTCGTCTCCGGCCGCCAGCGTTACAGGGCGGTGCTCGCGGCGGCCTACTTCGTGCCGCTCCTCTTCTCGGCCGCCGCGATCGCAATCACCTGGAGAAACCTGCTCGACCCGAACTTCGGCCTCCTGGCCAACCTGACGCACCGTCTTCACATGAGCTGGTTTCCGACCAGTTGGCTTGGGAACCCAGGGCTGGCCCTCTACATGATGGTCTTCATCATCTCCTGGCAGTTCATCCCCTTCCACATGCTCCTATACCAGGCCGGTGCGCGCCAGATCCCGCGCTCGATCTATGAGGCGGCCGAGATTGACGGAGCCGGTCGGGTAGGGCAGTTCCTGCACATCACGCTGCCGCTACTCCGAAACACGATCGTGACCTCATCTGTGCTCATCCTCGTCGGCTCCCTCACCTATTTCGACCTGGTCTTCATCGTCACCGGGGGAGGCCCGGGCTTCGCCACCCGGATCCTGCCGCTCGACATGTATATAAACGGCTTCGAGCGCTCGGATATGGGCTACGCGAGCGCGATCTCCGTGGTGCTGGTCACCGCTGCCCTGGGTCTCTCTTTGCTCCTGATCCGTGTCACCGGTTTCGGGCGCTTCCGCAGCACGCACGAGGGAGCGTAGGCAGCATGCGCCGGCTGCTACACCTGAACATCCCCGGGGCTCTCGCCGGCCTCGTCTGGCTCGTTATCGTCGCCCTGCCCGTCTACTGGATGGTGATCACGAGCCTGCGCAAGCAGGCCGGCTACCTGACGGCCGACCCGATCGTACCCGGCAGGCCGACAACCGCGCAGTACCACCGCGTCATCGCCGTCGGCTTCCTCTCCTACCTGCGCAACAGCGCCATCGTGACGTTCGCCGTCGTTTCGATCGTGCTCGTGTTCGCGCTCATGGCGTCCTACGCGATCGTTCGCGGTAGGGGGTGGATCGCGTCGGGATCGTTCAGGCTCTTCCTGCTCGGGCTTGCGATCCCGCTCCAGGCCGCGATCATTCCGATCTTCTTCGTCGTCAACAAGTTGCATCTCTACGACACGCTCCCGGCGCTCATCTTCCCCACGGCCGCCTTCTCCATCCCTATCTCGGTACTGATCCTGGTCAACTTCCTACGCGACGTGCCCACGGAGCTGTTCGAGGCGATGAAGATCGACGGTGCGAGCGAATGGCAGATGCTCTGGCGACTGGCTGCGCCGCTGAGCAGGCCGGCCCTGCTCACGGTCGGCATCTTCGCGGCGCTCCAGGCCTGGAACGGCTTCCTCTTCCCGCTCGTGCTCACCCAGAGCAGCGGCACGCGTGTGCTGCCGTTCGCGCTCTACGACTTCCAGACCCAGTTCGGTATCAACGTTCCCGCGGTGCTCGCAGCGGTCGTGCTGACGACTCTGCCCGTGTTCGCCCTCTACCTGATCGGCCGCCGCCAGCTCCTCGGCGGGCTGACGGCCGGATTCAGCCGGTGAAACTGTCAAGAAGAAGGGACACCCAGATGCAAGACGACATCCTCCTCCAGACCACGGGCTCAAAGATGACCACCCAATCCGGGCGACCCATCCCCCTCCGCGGAGTGGGTCTAGGTGGCTGGATGAACATGGAGAACTTCATCACCGGCTATCCGGCGACCGAGTCGCTGCAGCGAAAAGCGCTGCGCAATGCCCTCGGCGAGGACGGTTACCGCGAGTTCTTTGGTCGCTTCCTGGACGTCTTTTTCGGCGACGATGATGCGGCGTTCCTCGCCTCGCTCGGGCTCAACCTCGTCCGCTTGCCGATCAACTACCGCCACTTCGAGGACGACATGCGACCCTTCGAACTCAAGGAGGAGGGCTTCGAGCTTCTCGATCGGGCAATCGAGCGCTGCGCCCGGCACGGGATCTACACGATCATCGACCTCCACGCCGCGCCCGGCTACCAGAATCAGCACTGGCACAGCGACAACCCGACGCACTGGGCTTTCTTCTGGACGCACAAGCACTTTCAGGACCGCGTCATCTACCTCTGGGAGGCGCTCGCGCGACGCTACCGGGACAACCCCTGGGTTGCGGGCTACAACCCGCTGAACGAGCCCGGCGACGCGAGCGGTAGCGCGATCGGCCCCTTCTACCGGCGGCTACACGACGCGATCCGGGCGATCGACCAGGATCACATCCTCTTCCTGGACGGGAACCGCTACTCGCTCGACTTCGGCATCTTCGAGGAGACCTGGCCGAACACCGTCTACACGGTCCACGACTACGCGCTGGCGGGCTTCATCGACGGAGGCAGCTACCCGGGCATCAGCCGGGGCGAGTACGTCGACCGGAACGTGCTCGAGGAGACGTTCCTAGCACGTACAGAGTTCATGCGCCAGACGGAGACGCCGATCTGGGTCGGGGAGTTCGGACCCGTCTACACCGGCAACGAAGCTGCGGACGAGATGCGCCGTCAGCTACTCGTCGATCAGCTCGAAATCTACCGGCGCCACGAGGCAAGCTGGGCGATCTGGACGTACAAGGACATCGGTCTCCAGGGTCTCGTCTACGCGGACCGGCAGTCGCCCTACATGCAGCGAATCCGGCCTGTGCTGGAGAAAAAAGCGCGGCTCGGGATCGACGCCTGGGGCTCGCTGGACAGCCATATCCGGCGCATCATGGACCCGATCGAGGAGACCTTCCGGCACGAGTTCCCGACCTTCAGCCCCTTCCCCTTCGGGCAGGAGTCCTGGGTGCAGCGGCTGGTTCGGCACATTCTCCTCGCCGAGCCGATGGTGAACGATTTCGGTCGCTGTTTCGAGGGCGTAAGCGGAAGCGATCAGATCGCCGAGTTGGCCGACTCCTTCCGCTTCGGTAATTGTCAAAAGCGCTCGTGGCTGGCGGACGTCCTCAGGAGCGCCGTCGTCTCCAGTCCAGGCGGAGCGGCCGTCGCATGAGCGCGCCTCGCTTCGACAAGCCGAGAGAACGGTCCCGACGGCGCCTCGACTCGACCTATCCTCAGAGAACGGGAGATAACCGCGATGGCTGGAATCCGTTATAGCGGTCTGACGAAGACGTTCGAAGGAGGAACGCTGGCGGTCGACCAGCTCGACCTGGAGATCGAGGACGGCGAGTTGATGGTCGTCGTCGGCCCGTCGGGCTCGGGGAAGACGACCGTACTGAGGATGACCGCCGGTCTCGAGGAGATCAGCGCCGGAGAGATCCTGATTGGCGATCGGGTGGTTAACGACGTGCCGCCGAAAGAGCGGAACATCGCGATGGTCTTCCAGAACTACGCGCTATACCCGCACATGAGCGTCTTCGACAACATGGCCTTCGGCCTCAAGCTCCACGGCTACAAAAAGCAGGAGGTCAGGGATCGAGTCGAGCAGACGGCCCAGATGCTCGGCGTCGCCGACCTCGCGCGCCGCAAGCCGGCCCAGCTCTCAGGCGGCCAGCGGCAGCGGGTCGCGATGGGGCGCGCGATCGTGCGGGAGCCGGCTGCGTTCCTGATGGACGAGCCGCTCTCGAACCTGGACGCCAAGCTGCGCGTCGAGATGCGTACCTACATCGCCATACTCCACCGGAAGCTGAGCACGACGACCGTCTACGTGACCCACGACCAGACAGAGGCGATGACGCTCGGGGACCGCGTCGCCGTGATGCGCGACGGGCGGCTCGAGCAGGTCGACGCTCCCGCGACGCTCTACGCGAAGCCCGCCAATCTCTTCGTCGCCGGGTTCATGGGCTCTCCCGCCATGAACATCGTCCACTCCCGGCTGATCTCGGAAGGCGGCTCCATCTTCGCAGAGCTCGGGCCGACTAGGCTTCTCCTCCCTCCCTCGTTCCTGAAGGGTCGCCGTCAGCTCGAGCAGTACGCCGGTCGTGAGCTGATCCTCGGTATCCGGCCCGAGGACATTGAGGATGCCGCCTTAGTACCGAAGGCCAACGGCGAAGCGAGCCTCGACGTGCAGGTGACGCTTGCGGAACCGATGGGATCGGAGGTCATCGTCCACTTTCCGGTCGGCGCCGCGCCGGTCGCAGGCACGCCGAGCGTCGCCGCCGCGACCGACAGCAAGGATCGTCAGGAGCTCGCGCAGCTCATCGCCGAGGATCCGACGCGCAGTACCACGATGGTCGCGAGGCTCAACCCGCGCACCGCCGCCCGCACCGGAAAGCCCGCGCGTTTGACGGTCGACGTCAGCCGCCTGTACTTCTTCGACCCGACTTCCGAGGTTGCAATCTGTTAGTGCTGCAAACCACGAGTCGAGGAGGTTCGCTGAGATGGACGCCTTACCGGAGCAGGTGGAGATCGAGCCGCTGCCGATGCCGCTGCGCTGGCTCGGGCGGCCGCAGGCGTGGAGCAGCGATGCGGGCCGGCTGGCGATCACGGCCGGGCCCGTCACCGACTGGTTCGTGGATCCGGGCGGGCCGACGTCCCTGTCGGATTCCAGCGCGGGCGACTTCTCGAACGCCCCCGCGCTCGTCGGCCGCCCGAGCGGCGACTTCCTGCTCAGCGCGCGCGTCCGGCCCGACTTCGCCTCGACCTTCGACGCCGGTGTGCTGCTGCTCCACGGGGACGAGCGGCGCTTCGCGAAGTTCTGCTTCGAGTACTCGCCGCAGGGGAAGCCGATGGTCGTCAGCGTCGTGACGCGCGGCGTCTCGGACGACTGCAACTCCTTCTCGGTCGAGGGACGCGAGGTCTGGCTGCGGGTGGCGCGGATCGGCGACTGCTTCGCCTTCCACGCCTCCACGGACGGCAGCTTCTGGCGTATGGTGCGCTACTTCACGCTCGACGACGCCGCCAGCATGGAGGTCGGCTTCGAGGCGCAGTCGCCGACTGGCGAGGGCTGCAGCGTGAGCTTCGACGAGATCCGCTTCGAGGCCCGCACGCTCGGAGACCTGCGGAACGGGGAGTAGTCCGCCCGCCGGTTACGAGCGGGGCAACGCGGTCGGGTGCCGGAAAATGCCGATTTGCGGGAGCAAACGGCAGTTTCGGCTCTATTAGTGGCAGTGGAGCGTACCGGGATCGAACCGGTGACCTCCGGCTTGCAAAGCCGGCGCTCTCCCAGCTGAGCTAACGCCCCTTCGCCCGCAGTGTAGCCCGCCCGCAGCCTGCCCTTCTCGATCCGTCGCGAGTTGTCGAGCTCGCCGCCTGGGATTGCCGATCGAGCGATTCTATACTCGTCGGGTGTCGAGAAACGGCGCTCTCGCATCGGTCGCAATTCTCTTTTCGGCTCTTCTCGTCTTGCCGAGCTCGAGCCTGGGTGGCTCGAAGGTGCCTCTGCCCACGCTGTACCGCATGCACACCTTCGCGCTGAATCTCGACCGCGATGCGGCGCGGGAGCGGGTGCAGGTCTACGACCTGCGCCAGGGCGCGATGATGACCCCGACGACCTACTTCAGAGTCGGCGACCGTCGAAGCGGCACCTTCGTCACCGTCCAGCTTCAGCAGGTCTTCCTGAGCCCCGGAAGCAGCGAGAGCGGGCTCGTGCAGGTCTGGGTACGCGACCTGAACGGCGACAACCGCGTGGAGATCGCAGTCCGCGACTACGCAACGCCTTCCGTCGGCGAGACGCTGACCATCTATCGCCAGCGTACGCCCAACTCGCTTCGCTTCTCGAAGCTGCAGACGATCGTCGGCGATCAGATCCTCATCGCCAGGCGCAACGCGCCGGCTACGTGGAACGTTTTGATCAGAGCGAATCACGCCCCCGACGGCCGCGACCACCACGAGCTCTGGCGCTGGGCGCTGGCCCAGAAGAAGTGG
>JADGPD010000103.1 GCA_017882615.1 Thermoleophilia bacterium | reverse complement strand
TCGGCCGCGGTCTGCCCCGAGTTTCGCTGGGCGCTCGACGGAATCGAGCTGGCCGACTCCTTCGTCGTCAACGCGCACAAGTGGCTGCTCACACCGATGGATTGCTCGTGCCTGTTCACCGCGCGCCCCGACGATCTGCGCGCCGCCTTCAGCCTCGTGCCCGAGTATCTGCGCACGCCCGAGGATGCGATCAACCTGATGGAGTACGGACCGGCGCTGGGCCGGCGCATGCGCGCGCTCAAGCTCTGGGCCGTTCTGCGCTGGTACGGCCGCGAGGGCCTGCAGAAGACGATCCGCAACTCCGTCCAGCTGGCCGAGCTGGTCGAAGAGCTGGTTCGCGCCGACGATCGCTTCGAGCTATGCGCGCCACGCCCCTTTTCGACCGTCTGCTTCCGGCTCAGGGGCTCGGACGAAGCGAACGAGACCCTGCTCGAGCACCTCAACTCGAGCGGCGTCGCCTTTCTCTCGCACACGCGTCTGCGCGATCAGTTCGTGATCCGCTGGGCGATCGGAAACGCGCGCACCAACGAAGAGGACATCCGCCTAACCTGGCAGGCGATCGAGCAGGCCGTCGAGTCAGAGAGCTCTTAGCAACTCGACCAGCTCGTCCGGCCCGGCCAGGACGATGTCGGCCGCCTCGATCAGGCTGGCCGGCGCCTCGCTCGAGCTGAGCGCGACTCCGATTCCGAGCTCCAGGCCTTCGAGCGCGCGGAAGGCGTCGAGGTCGGTCGTGTCGTCGCCCGCGTAGAGCGCCCGGCTGAGCCCGCGCTCGTCGAGCAGCGAGCGGATTGCGCTGCCCTTGTCGGCGTCGACCGGCGGCAGGATCTCGAGCAGCATGCGCCCGAAGCGTGCGTGCAGGCCGACCTCCTCGGCCGCCTCCGCGATTCTCTTCAGCTCGAGGCGCGACTGTTCGGGCTCGGGAGACTGGCGATAGTGCAGCGAGAGCGATAGCGCCTTGTCCTCGATCCACTCGGGCGGCCAGTCGACGGTCGCGGCGAAGCGCTCGATCTGGTCGCGCCAGGCAGCGGCGCCGGGCGCCAGCTCCAGTCCGTGCGTCCCGACGTAGACAAGCTCCTCGACACCGACGATGCGCCGGGCATCGGCACTGGAGCGTCCGCTGACGCAGGCCACCAGCGCGTAGCGAGCGGCCAGCTCGCGCAAGAGCGAGCGGGTCTCATCGGGCACTCGTGCATCCTCTGGACGGCTGACGATCGGCGCCAGCGTTCCGTCGACGTCGAGCAGGAGTGCGGCGTGCCCGGGGTCGGCGGTGAGGTCTGCGATCAGGCGGTTCGATTCCATCGGTTTGCAGATGTACCCGGCAGCCGCTCTCTCAACCAAGGGCGGCGGTCGCGCTTTGAGAAACAAGGTGTCTCCTAGGATACGACGGTGGTGATCGTTCTCATTGGTCTTTTCGCCGGTTTCTACGGCGGGCTGTTCGGAGTCGGCGGCGGCACGGTCATCGTTCCGGGCCTGATCTGGCTCGGCTACAGGTCAAAGGTTGCAGCCGCCACGTCGCTCGCAGCGATCGGGATCACGGCCGTGGCCGGCGCGATCTTCTACGCCTGGTACGGCGAGGTGCACGTGCTCTACGCCCTGCTGGTGGGCATCCCCGCCGCGGTCGGCGCTGTCTTCGGCACCGCTTTCCAGCAGCGGTTGCAGAACCGCGTCATGACCGCGCTGTTCGCCGTTTTGCTGGCCGCGATCGGGCTGAAGCTGGTGATCGGATGACGATCGCCCTGGCAATCGCGATCGGCGCAGCCGCCGGCGTTCTGGCCGGACTGTTCGGGGTCGGCGGCGGCATCCTTTTCGTTCCCGCGCTCCTGATGCTCGGCCTCGACCAGCACCAGGCCGAGGCGACCTCGCTGCTTGCGATCGTCCCGGTGGTGCTCGTCGGCAGCTGGCGCCAGAGCCGCTACGGAAACATCCGCTGGCGCCCGGTCTGGAAGCTCGGGCTGGGCTCGCTAGCCGGTGTCGTTGCGGGCGGTCTCCTGGCCGAGCGGTTGGCGCCCAGCTCGCTGCAGCGCCTGTTCGGCGTCTTGATGATCCTGATCGCGCTCGAGCTCGGTTGGCGGGCTTGGCGCGGCGACAGGACTACCGAGCCCCGGCCAGACTGATCAGGAAGACGAAGACGAATCCGGCGACGGTCAGAACCACCTTCTTCGTCGAGGGGTGCTCGTGCGCGTGCGGCAGCAGGTCGGTGGCGCCGATGAAGAGGAAGAAGCCGACGTAGAGCGAGAGCATGTAGCCGAGGTGGTGCTCGGAGATGCTGATCGTAGAGCCGACACTGGCGCCGATCAGCGGCGCGAGCGCGTCGGCGGCGAGCCAGCGAATTGCCTGGCGCCGGTTCTCCGACTGCCTCAGCACGAAGGTGACCGTGTTGAAGCCGTCGGCGAAGTCGTGCGTGATCACGGCCAGGAAGACGAGCAAGCCGATCTTGGTGTTGAGGCTGAAGGCGAGCCCGATACCGAGGCCGTCGATGAAGCTGTGCGCGGACAGTCCGGCCGCCCCGAGCGCGCCCACCTGCGCGTGAGCCTTGACCTGCTCGGCCTCGTCGCGGTGGTGGAGGATGACGAAGCGCTCGGCCAGGAAGAAAGCGAGGAAGCCGACGCCGACGAGCGTCGTCACCAGGTCGGAGTCCTTCACCGTGGCGATCGCTTCGGGCAGCACGTCAAAGAGAGCGACGGCGACAACCACGCCGCCGGTCAGCGCGATGATCGTGCCCATCTGCTTTCGGTAGCGAAGCGCCACAGCGCCGCCGAGCAACGTCGAAACGGTCGTCAGCGCTCCCAGCGGAATCGCAACCCAGGCGATCGCGGCGAGATTGAGATTGGGCAGGAGCTGCTGCATGGCTGACAACGGTAGTTGCTCGGGCCACGCCCGACAAGGCGCCGTTCTCAAGAACGGGCCCTACTCCGCTACGGGTTCTTTCGCGCG
>JADGPD010000102.1 GCA_017882615.1 Thermoleophilia bacterium | reverse complement strand
TCCGATGGCAGCGATTCTCATGAACGGCTCCGAGTTGGCGGCCCGAGTGCGCGCCGAAGTCGCCGAGCAGGTGCGCGAGCTCGGGCATGTCTCGCTGGCCACCGTGCTCGTCGGCGACGACCCCGCTTCGGACGTCTACGTCGGTTACAAGCACAAGGATTGCGGTGAGGTCGGGATCGAGTCGATCGACCACCGCCTCCCCGCCGACGCGAGCGAGGAGCAGGTGCTGACGCTCGTGCGGCAACTGAACGAGGACGAGAACGTCGACGGCTTCATCGTCCAGTCGCCCGTCCCGGCGCAGGTCAACGAACCGCGCGTGATGGAGGCGATCGACCCGCTCAAGGACGTCGACGGTTTCAGCCCGGTCAACGTCGGCCGTCTCTGGCTCGGGCGCGAGGGGCACATCTCCGCCACGCCGCTCGGGATCATGGAGCTGCTCCGCGCCTACGACGTCGAGCTGGAAGGTGTGGACGCGGTGATCGTCGGGCGCAGCGAGATCGTCGGCAAACCGATGGCCGCGCTGCTCTTGCGAGCGAACGCGACGGTGACCTTCTGCCATACGCGCACTCGCGATATGGCGGAGCGCACCAGGAATGCCGATCTTCTGGTCGCGGCCGCAGGCCGCGCCGGTCTGATCCAGCCCGAGATGGTCAAGCCGGGCGCCACGGTCATCGACGTCGGCATCACCAGAACCTCCGAAGGGCTCGTCGGTGACGTAGCAGGGGGCGTGGCGGATGTCGCCGGCCTACTCACTCCGGTGCCGGGCGGCGTCGGCCCGATGACGAGAGCGATGCTCCTCACCAACACGGTCCGTGCGGCTCGTGTCAGGCGAGGATTGCTTGCTTTCGACTAGCTACGCGGTTATTTTTGACGGGCTTAATCACCGCTCGACGGCTGACGGCTCGGTGCCTGGGCCGTCGCAGGTTCAAGGAGGAAATGTTGGCTCAGGGCACCGTCAAGTGGTTCTCCAATGAGAAGGGCTTCGGATTCATCGAGCGAGAGGGCGGAGACGACGTCTTCGTTCATCACTCCAAGATCACCATGGACGGATATCGCACACTCGTCGAAGGTCAGAAGGTCGAGTTCGAGATCGTTCAGGGCGACAAGGGCCTTCAGGCCGATAACGTCCAAGTAGTCTGAGAACCATTCATTAGGTCGTCGAAACGGGCCCCGAGGGGCCCGTTTCTCTGCCCGCTTCCTCGGTCGGCGGGTTCGGGCAATCGGACGTGGCTGGACACCGAGGCCCGCCTGACGCCGCTGGCGGCACGATCCTCTCCGAGCCCGTGTGTCCACACTTTTCTCTCCGGGCTCGCATCGCCAGCGGCGCCCCGAGAAACCGGCTTCGTTTCGCGAAAAAGAGGCGCGAATAGAGCTTTTTGGACAGAGCGGCGCCGCTACTGGCAGGATTGGGGCGTGGCCATCTCGCGCGAACAGGTTCTTCACGTCGCCAAGTTGGCCCGGCTCGCGCTGAGCGAAGAGGAGGTCGAGCGCTTCTCCGAACAGCTCAACGCCATCCTCGAGGCGATCGGGAAGGTCTCCGAGCTCGACCTCGCGGACGTGCCTCCGACGTCTCATCCGCTGGCGCTGGTGAATGTGGTCGATGCCGACGAGCCGCGCCCGTCGCTCGAGCGCGAGCAGGCGCTCGCGAACGCGCCCGAGAGCGAAGCCGACGCCTTCCGAGTCCCTGCCAGTGGCTAGCCCGATCGATACCTTGCGCCTGACCGCCGAGGAGGCGATGGGCCTGCTCGAGCGCGGCGAGGTGAGCGCCGAGGAGCTGCACGGCGCCTACCAGGACGCGATCGCAGACCGCGACGGCGAGATCCACGCCTACCTGAAGACCGTCGAGGAGTGCCGCGGCACGGGCGTTCCGATCGCGATCAAGGACGTGATCACGACCGAGGGGATAGAGACGACGGCCGGCTCGAAGATTCTCGCCGGCTACGTGCCGGTGTTCGACTCGACCGTGGCGGCGAAGCTCAAGCGGGCGGGCCTACCGCCGCTCGGCAAGACCAACATGGACGAGTTCGCGATGGGCTCCTCGACCGAGAACTCCGGCTATGGGCCAACCCGAAATCCCTGGGATCCAGAGCGGGTGCCCGGCGGCTCCTCGGGCGGCTCGGCGGCGGCGGTCGCCGGCGGCCTGGCGCCTTGGGCGCTCGGCTCCGACACCGGCGGCTCGATCAAGCAGCCGGCCTCGCTTTGCGGCCTGGTCGGACTGCGCCCGACCTACGGCACCGTCTCGCGCTACGGCATCATCGCCTTCGCCTCCAGCCTCGACCAGGTGGGGCCGCTCACCAAGACCGTGCGCGACTGCGCGCTGCTTTATCGCATCATCGCCGGGCGCGATCCGCTCGACTCGACCACGGTCGAGCTGCCCGCGCCGATCGAGCTGCCCGAGGCGCTGGACATGAAGGGCCTGCGGATCGGCCTGCCCAAGGAGATGATCG
The DNA here is from genome assembly GCA_017882615.1 of Thermoleophilia bacterium. Taxonomy (GTDB): domain Bacteria; phylum Actinomycetota; class Thermoleophilia; order Gaiellales; family Gaiellaceae; genus Fen-549. The sequence continues at coordinate 505 of JADGPD010000102.1, read as the reverse complement.
AGGCCGAAGGCATCACGCCGGGCGTCAAAGCCGAGACCGAGCGGGCGATCCAGCTTTGTCAGGAGCTCGGCGCCGAGGTCGAGGAGTGCTCGCTGCCGCTCTCGATCGAGTACGGGCTGGCCTGCTACTACCTGATCGCACCGGCCGAGGCCTCTTCGAACCTGGCCCGCTTCGACGGCGTCCGCTACGGGCACCGCGCCAAGGGCGCGAAGACGCTGATCGAGATGTACGAGCGTAGCCGCGACGAGGGCTTCGGCGACGAGCCCAAGCGCCGCATCATGATCGGCACCTACGCGCTCTCGGCCGGCTACTACGACGCCTTCTACGGCCAGGCCCAAAAGGTGCGCACGATCATCGCGCGCGAGCACGCCGCCCTGTTCGAACGCTTCGACCTGATCGTCAGCCCGACCTCGCCCACGGTTGCCTTCAAGCTTGGCGAGAAGACGCATGACCCGCTGGCCATGTATGCGTCGGACGTCCTCACCATCCCGCCCAACATGGCCGG
>JADGPD010000070.1 GCA_017882615.1 Thermoleophilia bacterium | reverse complement strand
GGACGTTGGCCTCGCTCGTGACGAGAAGCGGCCGTTCGAGCGTGGCCTGCAGGCGCTCCAGCCTGGTCATTGTTTGCTCAGGTACTCGAGCGCCTCGCGGTAACCCTCGGGGCCCTTGCCCATCACGGTCAGCGCCGCCAGATCGCGCACGACCGAGACGCGCCGGAACTCCTCACGCGCCCCGATGTTCGAGAGGTGCACCTCCACGATCGGCAGCGGCAAGAGCTCGAGCGCGTCGCGCACGGCGTAGCTGTAGTGCGTCCAGGCAGCCGGATTGACGATCACGGCGTCGGCGCTGTCGAGCGCTTCCTGGATCCATTCGACGTACTCGCTCTCGGCGTTGGTTTGCCGGCAGACGACCTCCAGCCCGAGCGCTTCCCCCCACTCCCTGATCTTCCCTTCCAGCTCGGGCAGGGTGAGCGCGCCGTAGTGCTCGGGGTCGCGGCGGCCGAGCATGTTCAGGTTGACTCCGTTCAGGACGTAAACGCGCATCTGGCAAGTCTAGGCGTTGATCTATCGGGTAACACCGGTAGATGAACGTCCGGCTAAAGCGCGCCTACGAACCTGCCTCCAAGGAAGACGGCTACCGCGTGCTGGTCGAGCGCCTCTGGCCGCGCGGCGTCACGCGCGAGCGAGGCCGGCTCGACGAGTGGGCCAAGGAGATCGCGCCGAGCTCCGAGCTACGCCGTTGGTACGGCCACGAGCCGGCGCGCTTCGAGGAGTTTCGCCACCGTTACTTGGATGAGCTGGCCGGGCACGAGCCAGAGCTGGAAGAGCTGAGGCGCCGTGCCGAGCCCGGGCCACTGACGCTGGTGTACGCGGCGCACGACGAGGAGCGAAACAGCGCTGTCGTTCTGGCGGAGGTTCTGCGAATCGGGTCAGGCGAGAGCGGGCGGGCGTCCGAATAGGGCATCCCGGTGAGAGCTTCTCGGGGTAGCGGCACCTCGACCACCCACCACCCCCCACCCTCCCACGGGGCGGGGAACGGTAGCGAGGAAACTCGCACACGAATGAACCGAATGTGTGACGAAAGCCAAGAGCGCAGCGTTCGCAGTCGACGGGCGAAAAAGCGCCCAAGATCGCCGCGCTTAGGAGTCTGCGATCAGCGAGTCCAGCGCCTTGCGCGCCTCGTCCTCAGCAAGCTCTACGCCCCAGACCGGCTTCCCGGGCGCCTCCATCAGTACGAACCTGGGCCTTCCGCCGGCTACCTTCTTATCGCGGAACAGCGCTGTCCAGGCCAGGTCGCGATCGACGGCGACCGGTTGCGGCGCGAGCACGTCTTCGACCGCCTGCAGCCAGGCCGGATCGAGCCCGTAGCGCTCGTTCGAGATGCTGAGCGCGGCCACCAGTCCGAGCGCAACCGCCTCGCCGTGGGTCGGGCGCCCGAATGCGCCGGCCTTCTCGAGCGCGTGCGCGAAGGTGTGCCCGAGATTGAGCGTTGCCCGGACGCCGTGCTCATGCGGGTCGCGCAGGACGATCCTGAGCTTGTAAGCGGCCGATGTGCGCACCATCTGGGCGTCGGGCAGCTCCCAGACCGGCTGTCCGAGCAGCACGCCGTGCTTGACTAGCTCGGCCATGCCCTCGCGCCGCTCCTGCTCGGGCAGGGTGGCGAGCAGATCGGGGTCGATCACGACGCGCGCCGGCCAGTGGAAGGCGCCGACAAGATTCTTGCCGCTCTCGATGTTGATCGCCGTCTTGCCGCCGATGCCGGCGTCCACCTGGCCGACGAGCGAGGTCGGGACAGACGCCCAGGCGATGCCACGCATGTAGGTGGCCGCGGCGAAGCCGCCCACGTCGGTGACGCAGCCGCCGCCAAGGGCAACGATCAGGTCGCCACGCTCCAGCGGCAGATCTTCGAGCAGGCGCTGGAAACTGGCGAAGGTCTTGGCGTCTTCTCCGGCAGGAAGAACGTGCGTCGAGACAAGCCGATCTCCCAGCGCCTCTTTCGCCGCGGCGGCGTAGAGACCGGCGACGTTCTCGTCGCTGATCAGGGAGATGTTTCCCTCCGCCGGCACCAGCTCGCCCAGCCGCGCGAGCGCCCCCGGGGCGACCTCCACTCCGCCGGCGGCGAGGATCGCTCCCTCCAGATCGGGGCAGACAGCGTCGGCGCAGTCGCGGTAGACGGGCAGGCGCTCGGCGAAGAGCTTGCGGAAGCTCGCCTCGTCGCCGGCCAGCGGCCGGTTGCGGGCACCGGAAACGCGGCGCCAGGCCTTGTCCACGTCCACTTCGATCAGAATCGTCAAGGCGCGCTCCCGGAGCGCCTTTCTCGTCGCCTCGGCGCCCAGGGCGCCGCCTCCGAGCGCGATCACCGCCGGCTCGCAGGCTTCCAGCGCCTCGCGGATGCGGCGCTCCTCGAGCAGCCGGAACTCACTCTCGCCGCGAGCGGCGAAGATCTCCGCGATCGAGGTCCCCGCCTCGCGCTCGACCTCGGCGTCCACATCGACGAAGCTGCGCCCGAGCGCCAGCGCCAGGTCGGAGCCGAGCGTCGTCTTGCCGGCGCCCATGAAGCCGGCGAGGGCGATGTGACGGTGGAGTGCGTTGGTTGGGCTCGTGATCATAGGTACAAGGTTATTCAGCCCGCCACCGAGCCACCCGCCCGCGGGGTGGTGAAAAGGTAGTGCCCGGAAAGCCGAGCAGGCGCGCGTAAATGCACCAACTTCGTGCCGATCTCGCGCCGAGTACTCAAACCGTCTGCAGGACCAAGCATTTCCTACCTCGGCGACCAGTCGATGCGCTCGACGTAGGCCTTGTAAGCCGCGACGAAATCGCCGATCGAGTCGCCGCCGAACTTCTCCTTCGCCGCCTTCGCGAGCTCGAAGGCGACTGCGGCTTCGGCGACAACGGCCAGCGCCTCGACGGCGGTCGTGTCCGAGCGCTCGACCAGCGCCTCGGCGGGCTCGCCGCTGGCCACGTCCACCGAGCGGAGCGGCTTCATCAGGGTCGGAATCGGCTTCATCGCGGCGCGCACCACTACGGCTTCACCGTTCGTGACGCCGCCCTCCAGACCGCCGGCCCGGTTGGTCTCGCGGTAGTAGCCGCGCTCGTCGCGAAAGATCTCGTCGTGCGCCCGGGAGCCGGGCAAGCGCGCGAGCGCGAAGCCCTCGCCTATCTCCACTCCCTTGACGGCCTGAATGCCCATCAGCGCCTGCGCCAGGCGACCGTCGAGGCGATCGCCCTTGTCGGCGTAGGAGCCGAGCCCGGGCAGAACGCCTTGCGCGCGCACCTCGATGATGCCGCCGAGCGTATCCTTGTCCTTGCGCGCCTTGTCGATCGCCGCGTGCTCCTGTTTCTCGCCCCCCTCGCCGCCGATCTCCAGCACGCTGCCCGCGACCTCTATTCCGATCGTGCTCAGGAGCTGCTTGGCCACCGAGCCCGCGGCGACGAAAACGGCCGTGTGCCGGGCGCTTGCGCGCTCGAGCACGTTTCGCACGTCACCGAAACCGTGCTTGAGCAGTCCGGAGAGGTCGGCGTGACCGGGCCGCGGCAGCGTCACCGTCTCAGTGCCCTTTCCCTGCGGCTCGCCCTCCGGCGGCCAGGGATTCATGCCCCAGGTCCAGTGCGAGTGATCGCGGTTGCGCACGACGAGCGCGAGCGGCGTGCCCAGAGTCCTTCCCTGGCGCAGCCCGGCCAGCACCTCGATCTCGTCGCGCTCGATCTGCTGCCTGGGCGAGCGCCCGTAGCCCTGCTGGCGCCGGGCCAGATCGTTCTCGATCTGCGCGCGCTCGAGCACCAAGTCGGCCGGTAAACCGCTCAGGATCGCGACGAGCGCCGGCCCGTGAGACTCACCCGCGCTTGTGAGCGAAAGTTCCATGTCTCCAATCTATTGGCTAGAAGCCGATCTCGCCAGGACTTCGCCGACTCATTCGGAAAGGCTTATCCGGGCGAATGGCGGAGCGCATGACGTCGATCGGCGCCTCGATGCCCGTCCAGTGCTCGAACGACGCGGCGCCCTGGCGCACGAGCACCTCGAGCCCGTCCACCACGATGGGGCAGCTCTCCCGGCGCGCGGCCGCGATCAATGCCGTGGGCGATCCGTCCGGCTTGTAGGCCAGATCGACGACCTGTTGACCCGAGCGCGGCGGCACCGGAAGCTCGTCTTTAACCGGCGTCGCGTTGACGATGATTTTCGCCTCCTCCGCATTCGGCGGCCAGTCGAGCACGCGCAGCTCGAGCTCGGGTGCGAGCTTGTGCACGAACGCCGCCAGCTCCTCGGCGCGCTCGGCGCTGGAGATCGCAAGCGAGGCGATTCCCGCGTCCACGAAAGCCGCGGCGAGAGCCTGGCCCGCCCCGCCGGCGCCGAGCAAGAGCACGTCCGCCCCTTCCGGCTCGACCGCGCTGGTAACGGCGAAACCGTCGGTCGAGGTGCCGAAGAGAGTGCCGTCCTCGCGCACGACCACCGTGTTGACCGAGCCGCCGCGGGCGGCGACCTCTGAGAGCTCGTCGCAGAGCTCGCAGGCCGCCAGCTTGTGCGGAATCGTCACGTTGGCACCAGAGAAGCCGAGCGCGGCCAGCCCACGGAGCGCCTCGGCGAGCGCGGCCGGCTGCACGTGCAGCGGCACGTAGACCCAGTCGAGGCCCGCGGCCTCGAAGGCGGCGTTCTGCATCCGCGGCGAGAGCGAGTGCGCAACGGGATCGCCGATCAGGCCGACCAGCTTTGTCGTCCCGGCGATCACTTGATGTATCCCCAGGCGCGTTCGTGGTTGATGAAGTCGGCGGCGCTCGCGGTGAAGTAGTGGCGCTGCGTGCCGGGCTTGCGCAGGTAGTAGAGATATTGATGTCGCCGGTCGGGGTGCGCGGCGGCCTGCATCGATGCCAGACCCGGGTTGGCGATCGGAGTCGGCGGCAACCCCTGGCGGCGGCCGGTGTTATAGGAGCTCGAGCTGTTCAGATGCGGGGCGAGCGGCTGCGTCGGCTTCAGATTGAGCCCGTAGCGAAGCGTCGCATCGATACCGAGCGTCATCCGGTCGTGCAGGCGGTTGTAGATCACGCCCGACACCTTCGCACGCTCGTCGGGCGAGAAGGCTTCCTTCTCGATCATCGAGGCGATGATCAGCACGTCGTAGCGGGTGAGGTTCTTGGAGCGTGCGTAGCGCAGGTCGAGCGTCTTCCAGGCGGAGCGGAAGGCAACCAGCTGGTCGCTCACGAGCTGCTCGGTGGTGGTCGAGCGGAGGAAATCGTAGGTGGCAGGAAAGAGGAAGCCCTCCAGCGCCCGCGCCTTGCGGTCGCCGGCGTACTGCGCGGGCAGCTGCGAGCTGCGCGTCAGCTTCATGTACTTGCTCGCCGAGAGGGTCGGCTTGACGCCTCGCTCGGTGCGCGCAATCTCGTCGACCGAAGCGATGCGCGCCGCCATGTCCCGGCGCGTGAAGCCCTCGGGGAAGATGATCTTGAGCGGCTTGACGACCGCCGTCGTGGTCGAGCGGGTGTGCGAGCCGCGGTCGAGCGCGACGTTGACGACGAGATACAGCACCCCGATCAGCCCGCCCAGAACGAGCAGCGCGAACAGGCGCCGGCGGTAGATCTGCCAACGGTTCGGCCCTCGACGCGGCGGCGTGTAGCCGGGCGGCAGGCTCAGTTTTCGCGGCTGGTCGACCATGTCAGGAAGCTTTCCAGTAGATGGGCCGCGGCTCGCGCATCCTCGGGCGTGTCCGACGGAGTTCGCGCGGCCAGGACGGTGGTCAGGCGCTCGTCGAACAGCTCGACCGGCACGGTCACCCGCTCGCGCAGACGCCGGGCGAAGGCCTCGGTCTCGTGGGCCTGCTTGCCGTGCTCGCCGCGCAGCGTCAGGGGCAGGCCGACGACGATCTGCTCCGGCTGCTCCTCGGCGATCAGAGCGAGCAGGCGCTCGGCGCCCAGTTTCGTCCCGACCTGCTCTACGACGGTGAGCGGGCGGGCAATGACACCGCTCGGATCCGAAACGGCGACTCCCGTCCTAGCCGATCCATAATCGAGCGCGAGCACCTTCACCGCTGGCGATTCTAGCCGCCGGGCTGCTGCCGCCGGTTCAGCGCCCGAAACTCAGAGCGCGGCCAGAATCGCATCGGCCGCGACCTGAAGCGCCTCTGGCAGCTTTTCGGGATCCTTGCCGCCGGCCCGGGCCATGCCCGCTCGTCCGCCACCGCCGCCGCCCACGAGCGCCGCCGCGGCGCGAACGATCTGCACGGCATCGAGGCCGCGCTCCTCCAGCGTCTTGTCGAAGTTGCAGACGAGATTGACCCGCCCGTCGTCGACCGCGCCGACGACCACGGCGGCCGGCGCGTTCTTGTTCTTGAGCTGGTCGGAGACGGCGAGTAGCCCTTCGGCGTCGACGCCCTTGATCTCGGCGACGACGACCTTCACGCCCGAGCGCTCCTCCTCGCGGACGATCGCAATCTCGGGCCCGGCGCCGTCCTTCTCGCTGGGCCGCTTCTTGGTTTCCTTGCGCAGCCGCTCGAGCTCGGCGCGAAGTTTGTCGGCCTCGGCCGCGCGCTCGCGCAGCAGCCCAACCGCCGCGCCCGAGGTTACGGCCTCGATCCGGCGCATGCCCGAGCCCACCGAGCCCTCCGACACGATCGCGAAGGCTCCGATCTCGGCCGTCGAGCGCACGTGCGTACCGCCGCAGAGCTCGCGCGAGACGTCCTTCACCTCGACCACTCGCACCATGTCGCCGTATTTCTCGCCGAACAGCGCCATCGCTCCCAGCTCCCTGGCCTCGTCGATCGGCGTCACGAACGTGTGCACGGGATGGTTGGCGAAGATGTCCTCGTTGACGAGGCGCTCGACCTCCTCGCGCTCGGCGGCGGTGAGCGCGTTGGGGTGCGAGAAGTCGAAGCGCAGCTTGTCGGGCCGGACGGCCGAGCCGGCCTGGCGCGCATGCTCGCCGAGCACCTGCTGCAGCGCCTTGTGCAGTAGATGCGTCGCTGTGTGATTGGCCTCGGTCGGGAATCGTTCGTTCCAGAGCACGACCGCCCGCACCCTCTCTCCGGCCTTGAAGCCCTCACCGCGGAAGAGCAGCGCCTGATCGTCCTCGAAGCGGAAGGTCTGCTCGAGCTCGGCTCTGGCGCCGGCGCCAGCCTCCTCGCTCTCGATGAAGCCTTGATCGCCGATCTGACCGCCGCCCTCGGGATAGAAGGGCGACTCCCTGAGCTTGACCAGGAAGAGCCCCTCGGCGACCTCCTCCAGCGCCCCGATCTGGGTCAGCGCCTCGGTCTTCTCGTAGCCGACGAATTCCGTCTTGAAGCCGGCCTCGCTCGAGAACTCGGCCGCGCGCATGTCTTCGCCGCGCGCGCCGGCACGCGAGCGCTCACGTTGTTCGTCCATCCGCTTGGCGAATCCGTCCTCGTCGAGCGCCATGCCGCGCTCACGGGCCAGCTCTCGCGTCAGCTCCAGCGGAAAGCCATAGGTGTCGTGCAGCTTGAAGGCATCCTCGCCCGATACCTCTTTGCCCTTGGCCAGCTCCTCGAACAGGCGCATGCCACGCTCTAGCGTCTGCGAGAAGCGCTCCTCCTCGGCGGTCAGGACCGCTTCGATCTCCTTGGCGTGCTCCTTCAGCTCGGGGTAGACGCCGCCCATCTGCTCGATCACGACGTCGGCCAGGCGAGCCAGGAAGGGCGCCTCCAGCCCGATCCGCGAGCCATGCTGGACGGCGCGGCGAATGACCCGGCGCAGGATGTACGAGCGACCGAGGTTGCCCGGCTTGACGCCCTCCGCGGCTAAAAAGACCATTCCCCGCCCGTGATCGGCGAGCACGCGATAGGCCTTGGTCGCCGCCTCCGAATCGTCGTAGCTCGTGCCCGAAGCCCCGGCGACCCAGCCCAGGATCTCCTGGAAGCTGTCGATCTCGAAGACCGAATAGACGTCCTGCAAGATGACGGCGCCGCGCTCCAGCCCCAGCCCGGTGTCGATGTTCTGGCGCGGCAGCGGCGTCACGCTCCCGTCGGCGTGCTGCTCGAGCTCCATGAAGACGAGATTCCAGAACTCGAGGAAGCGATCGCAGTCGCCACCGGGCGCGCAGTCCGGCTTGCCGCAGCCGCGCTCGGGCCCGCGGTCGTAGTAGATCTCCGAGCAAGGGCCGCAGGGGCCCGTCGGGCCGGCCTTCCAGAAGTTGTCCTCGCCCAGGCGCTTGATCCGCTCGGGCGGGATGCCGACTCGCTGCCAGGCGGCGATGGCGACCTCGTCGGCGCCGATCGAGAGCTCGGGGTTGCCGCGATAGACCGTTGCCCAGAGCTTGGCCGGGTCGAGCTTCATCTGACCTGTCACAAACTCCCAGGCCAGATCGATCGCCCCGTCCTTGAAGTAGTCGCCGAACGAGAAGTTGCCGAGCATCTCGAAGAAGGTGAGATGGCGCGCCGTGGCGCCGACCTCGTCGATGTCGGTGGTGCGGAAGCACTTCTGCACCGAGGTCAGCCGCGGCGCCGGCGGCGCCTCCAGCCCCAGGAAGAAGGGCTTGAGCGGCTGCATCCCGGCGGTCGTGAGCAACACCGACGGGTCGTACGCCTCGGGTACGAGCGAGCTCGAGGGCCGCAGCACATGGCCCTTGCTCTGGAAGTAGGAGAGGTAGCTCTCCCTCAGCTCAGCTGTTGTGCGCACGCCGAGATTGTATGCGTGGAACCGCCGTCCGCTGGATCTTGCGCCCGGCGCCGCAACCCCCCACCACTGCAAGACACCGGCGCGACGCCCAGGCGGTCGCGCCGGTTAACCCCGAATGACCTTGGCCGGCGAACGGCGCTACGGAAGGCCAGTCACGCTGACCGGCGTCGAGCTGTCATCCGTTGAGCCGTCGCCGAGCTGACCGGAGTAGTTGGCGCCCCAGCACTTGACCGCGCCGGTGTCGAGAACGGTGCAGCTGTGGAAGCCGCCGGCACTGATGGCGGTGGCTTTTGCCGTGACCCCATCGATCTCGCTGACTGCGACCGGAGTTGAGCTGCCGATCGTCGTGTTGTTGCCGAGTTCTCCGTGGTAGTTGAAGCCCCAGCACTTGACCGCACCAGTGGAGGTAAGGGCACAGGTATGGGAGTCGCCGGCGCTAACGGGCGTCGTCGAGGGAGC
>JADGPD010000101.1 GCA_017882615.1 Thermoleophilia bacterium | reverse complement strand
CAGCTCTTCGGGGGGCGCCTCGGCAGTTCGTGAGAACTCGTACTCGTGGCGAGCTCGATCGAGCCGGGCGACTTCGAGCTCAGATAATCTCTCGCCTGTAGGGCGCATAGCTCAGCGGGAGAGCGCTCGCTTCACACGCGAGAGGTCGCTGGTTCAATCCCAGCTGCGCCCACTTCTCCGCGGAAAGTCGGCCGGCTTAGCCGGCTATGACTTTTCGCGGTATGGGCTTGGTGTACGAGTCTGCGCGCCTCCGGCGCGTGTGACTCGTCTGCTCCTCGAAGCGTGATCGGCTAGCCGTTGGTGTGGGCAGTGTTCGGGGTGGACGGGCCGGGGGATGGCGTTCTGTGAGCCGCGCCCGCCATGTCGGTCGCGGCGGCCAGGAGAAAGAGCTTCTTTCCACCGACGAAAGTCCCAGACTTTTGTCGGCTAACCCGCGCAGGTCGGTCGCGGCGGCACGCTTGGCATCTCTCCCTTCGGGATCGATCCCAAGCGGAGCGTTTCTACGTTGCTACGATCGCCACAGGTGTCCGACAGCCCGAGACGGGCTGGATCGACCGGGCCCCGCGCAGTGGAAGCTTGTGAACCGCGTCAGATCCGGAAGGAAGCAGCGCTAAGCAATTCCTTCCAGGTGCACGGTAAGCCCGGTCGATCGAGCCCGACGAGGCGTCCAGCGTCACCGTTCACGCGATTCGTGCTTGAATCGACCAGGTGACCGCGCTCTACCGCAAATACCGCCCGCAGGACTTCGACGAGGTCGTCGGGCAGGAGGCCGTGGTGCGGACGCTGACCAACGCGATCACGCACGGGCAGGTGCGGCAGGCCTATCTGTTCGCCGGGCCGCGCGGCACCGGCAAGACGTCGCTGGCGCGGATTCTGGCCAAGAGCCTGAACTGCGTGCAGGGGCCGACGGTCACTCCCGACAAGACCTGCCACGTCTGCCAGGCGATCGCGGCCGGCAACTCGCTCGACGTGGTCGAGATGGATGCCGCCTCGCAGCGCGGCATCGACGACATCCGCGAGATGCGCGAGCGCGTCGTTCTGCAGCCGGTCGAGGGCCGCTACAAGGTCTACATCCTGGACGAGGCGCACCAGCTCACCGACGCGGCCTGGAACGCTCTGCTCAAGATGATCGAGGAGCCGCCGCCGCACCTCGTCTTCGTCTTCTGCACCACCGAGCTCTCGAAAGTGATCGCGACTGTGCGCTCGCGCTGTCAGGTCTTCGCCTTCGCCCGCCCGCGCCTGCCCGAGCTGGTGCAGGTGCTGGAGCACGTCTGCAAGGCGGAAGAGATCGAGGCGCCCGGGCCGGCGCTGGCGCTGATCGCACGGGCCGCGCGCGGCTCCTTCCGCGACGCCGTCTCGCTGCTCGACCAGCTGTCGTCTGCGACCGAGCACAAGCTGAGCGTCCAGGCGGTGCTGCAACTCCTGGGAGTGATCGAGGAGGACGCCCTCTTCCGCCTGATCGACCTGGTGGTCGCCGGCGACACCGCGGGCGCGCTGGTCGCGATCGAGGAGCTGTCGAGCCAGGGGCAGGATCTGGGCCGGCTGATCGGCGACCTACTCGAGCACCTGCGCTACCTGATGCTGGTGCAGCAGATGAACGAGGTGCCCGAGTCGCTGCCGGTGACCGAGGAGACACGAGGCCGCCTGCTCGAGCAGGCGCACCAGCTTCCGCAGGCAACCGTGCTACGGCTCTGCGACCTGCTCGGCGACGCGATCCGAGACATGCGCGCCGGCGGCGATCCGCGCCTACCGCTGGAGCTGGCGCTGGTCAAGGCGACCCGTCCCGCCGCCGACCTCTCCTGGGACGCGCTCTCGCACCGGCTCGAGCTGCTCGAGCGGCGCCCGGCGGGTTCCGCTGCCACGCTCCCGGCTCCCGCCGAGACCAAGCCGGCGCCGAAGAAGAAGGAAGCGACCGCGCCCGAGCCCGCGAGCGCACCAGATTCCGCCGAGCAAGCGAGCGAGAACGAGCAAGCGAGCGAGCCGGCCGCAGCCGACTCCGCGGCCGACTCCCCGCCCGAGCCGATCTCGGTTGAGCTACAGCGGCTGCAGGAGGCCTGGCAGCGCTCGATCGTGCCGGCGATCGCCTCCATCCCCACGCGCTCGATCTTCCAGGAAGCCCGTCCGGTCACGCTCGAGGGCACGCGCCTGAGCATCGAGTTCCCGAACAGCGCCGCCTTCCACCGCAAGATGGCCGCCGACGAGAAGAACGCGGCCCAGCTTTCCGCCGCGATCTTCGAGCTGACCGGCGCTCGCCTCAGCCTCGAGTTCACGGTCGCGGAGAAGGCGCCGAGCGAGGACACGGAGGATGCCGGCCCCGAGCCGACGCCCGAGGAGGATCTGATCTCGCTGCTCAAGGACACGTTCGACGCACAAGAAGCCGAGGATTAGGGAAAGAGGCCGCTATGTCCATGGACATGAACCAGATGATGAAGCAGTTCCAGCAGATGCAGGCCGAGATGGAGCGGCTGCAGGCTGAGGCGGCCGCCGAGACCGTCGAGGCCTCGGCCGGCGGCGGCATGGTGACGGTGAAGGCCAACGGCGCGCGCGAGATCATCTCGGTGAAGGTCAAGCCGGAGGCGATCGACCCCAGCGACCCCGAGATGCTCGAGGACCTGATCCTCGCAGCGACCAACGAGGCGCTTCGCTCCGCCGACCGGATGCTGCAGGCCAAGCTGGGCAGCCTGATGGGCGGGCTCGGTGACTTGAAGATGCCCGGGCTGTAGGCGGTCGCAAGCGCTTGTTCGCCGGTTTTTTCAGCGCCAGCTGACGCCGCTCGCGCCCATACCGTTCGTCAGCCGGCGTAGGTGCTTACCATCGACTCCGATCGTGTAGACGTCGGGATGAGCATTAGGCGGCGAGGCGGTGAAAACGAGCGCGCGCCCGTCAGGAGACCAGTCGAGACTAGACGAGCCTGAGTTGAGGGGCAGCGGGAAATGCCGGAGCGCGTCTCCTAGCACGGCTATCGTAAGCGCCCCCTCCTCTGTCGACT
>JADGPD010000100.1 GCA_017882615.1 Thermoleophilia bacterium | reverse complement strand
GCCCGCCGCCTGGGCGGCGACTACTTCGAGCTCGATCCACTGGGGACGGCGCTGGAAGGCCGCCGAGGCGGCCGCCTGCGCCTAGGCGACGAGATCGAGGTGGAGGTGGAGCGAATAGAGCGCCACTCGGGCAAGGTCGAGCTGCGGCGCGCCGGATCCGAGCGTCGGCGAAAGAGCGCGACGCCTACGTCTTACGGCCGCCGCGACCGACACGGCGGATAGAAGCCCTTTCTCCTGGCCGCCGCGACCGACATGGCGGGCGCGGCCCACAAAACGCCAACCCCCGGGCTCTTCCAACCCGAACACTGACCACACCAACGGTCAGCCGATCACGCTTCTGGGAGCAGACGAGGCACGCGCGCCGAAGGCGCGAAGGCTCGTCCACGGAGGTCACACCGGCGAAGGTTAAGGCCCGCTCCGCGGGCCGACTTTCGCCGGGTTATTAGCAGTGGCTCGCGGTTCCGCTGTCGATCGGCTCGTTCGGGCCGGTCGTCCAGGCGTACCAGTCGCCGATGTGGTCCTGGAGGCAGTAGGAGCTGTCGTTCAGATTCGAGATCGTGTATCTGGACGCGGAGCTGTCGTCGATTTCCAAGTCGTACGCTTCGTGCAACGTCGTCAACGTGGCTCCTATGTAGGTGGAGTGCTCCGTGTAGTACGCGGTCATCGCCGGCACGACGGTGCGTACGTTTGCCTTCGCCACCGCGCTGTCGGCCCGATCGCTGAAACCGAGGTAGCTGACAACCGCGATGGAGATCAGCACACCGATGATGACGATCACTACCAGCAGCTCAACCAGCGTGAAGCCGGCTTCCTGGTCAGCACGAATTCGCAGCTCTGCCGCAGACGAGCGCATCTACTCGATCTTCCGTTCTACCCGGGCCGGCCTGCAATACCGCAGAAGGGGGAAACCCGTTGACCCTGCGCGGAGATCGTCCCGGATCGAGCACGCTACTCATACAATCGCGGTTGTGTTTGCAGACGGACAGAAGCTGATCGTCGACAACCGCCGCGCCCGGCACGACTACCACCTGCTCGAGCGCTTCGAGGCGGGCCTGGAGCTGCGCGGAAGCGAGGTCAAGTCGCTTCGCCAGGGCCAGGCCAATCTCACGCGCGCCTTCGCCGAGCTCAGGGCCGGCGAGCTCTGGCTGATCGGCGCTCACATCGCTCCCTACGAGCAGGCCTCGCTCGGCTCTCACGACCCCGACCGCGACCGCAGGCTGCTGCTCCGCCGCCGCGAGATCGATTCGCTCACCGGCGAGCTGAACGAGAAGGGCCTGACGCTGATCCCGACCCGGCTGTATTTCAAGGCCGGGCGCGCCAAGGTCGAGCTGGCGCTGGCGCGCGGCAAGACCGGTCGCGACAAGCGCGACGACATGGCGAGTCGCGACGCCAAGCGAGAGATCGAGCGCGAGCTCAAGGCCCGTCGCTAGGCGAAAACCCGGAAACCATCTCCGCGCTTCGATCACGTCTTCCTAACCGTTTAGGCTCTTAGCTCGTGAGCAACTACTACGAGATTCTCGGCGTCTGGCGTGACGCCTCCGAGGACGACATCGATCTGGCGGCGCAGGCGCTCGAGGACCATTGGCGGGGAGCTCTCGCGCTCAACGATCCCTCGGCGACCGACTGGCTGCAGATCATCCATCAAGCCCGCAAGACGCTGACCGATTCCGAGACGCGCGCAGCCTACGACAGGCAGCTCGAAGCCGCGGTCGAAGAGGAGGAGGAAGCCGAGCCCGTCCTGAGCCCGGGCTTCCCCTGGCGGCCGTATCTCTGCGCGATCCTTGCCGTACCGGTGCTGCTTGCGGCCTTCGTCCTCGTTTTGGCGGTGGTCGCCAACGGCGACTCTCTGACCAGCGCCGACGCGTTCCGGGACGCGCTTCTCACGACGATGCTTGTGACCAGCGCCGTGGCCTTTTCCTGCGGCCTCGTGGTGCTGCTGATCGCCACGCAAGGCCGGCGAGAGCAGCACCGCCTGCGCATGTTGCAGCTCGAGCACGGCGAAGATCCGCTGCTACTGGCGCAGATCGACGCCGCCGGCCGCCTGTCGGAGTACACGGACGTGGCCGTCTGGGTGACCTGGGGCTCCGACCTGGTCGTGATCGGATTGTGGAGCTGGCTGATCGTTCTTTTGGTCGGTAGCGCCTAGACCGCATTCGGCGCTACGGGCGGGAAAAACGCGACCGCTACAATCAGATAGAGAAAACATACGGGGGCGATCAGGTTTCGACGTGGTCGGTTCTCCGGTCGAGTTGCAAGCCGAGGTCCCCGGTTGGCCTCGTTAATCAACCGGGAAACAACGTAAGTGCGGATCAAAACCTCGCACTCGCTGCCTAGAAATAGGTGACGCGTCGCTCCGAATTGGGCCCGTGGTTCGGGTAGCGGCGTCAACTAACGGGCTCGGCACCAAGGGAGAGCCACTCGCCCGCGGCGCGACCACTCAGGAGGGCTAGTCCGGCGGTAGGCCGCCAGCGAGCCGATTTCCGGGCGAAACTAAAGCGCTGGACAAGCTTGTAGACGCTCGATCGGTGCGGCTGCGGACGCGGGTTCGATTCCCGCCGCCTCCAAAACCCGGCGAATGTCCGCCCTCTTGCGGCGGGCATGATGACCTCCGGCGGCGTGCAATCAAGACGAGTCAGCTCGCCGTCAGCCTGCCGCGGAGGGCCGATACCAATCGCGGCGTTGACAAGCCGGACGGCGCGTCTACGCTGCGAACATGCCGATTTCGGGACGCGACTACATGCGTGAAGTCCCGCGCACGAGCGAACTACCGCAAAGGAACGGACCGCCGGATGGAAACGGACCGCCGTGCAGGAACGGAACGGCATACGGGAACGGTGGGATTAACGGTGGGCCGTGGCGGAAGCGGACTATCTCGTTTGGGAATGCAAGTCCCACGCGCCCTAGTAGAGTCCCGCCACGTCCATCGTATTGGCGAAGGCCGGTCGATGGGCACCAAGCCTTGGCGCTCATTGCGTTCGCAGTTCTCCTTGGGACCTTCCCGATTTGGTCTCACTTCCTCATCGTTG
>JADGPD010000099.1 GCA_017882615.1 Thermoleophilia bacterium | reverse complement strand
CTCCCAGCCAGCCGGTATCCCGCCGTACTACCTACTCCCCGCTCGGCTCCTCTGGCGGAACCTCGAGCTCGGCGAGCTCCTCGACGAAGCCCGGGTCGGTGTCGCCGGCGCCGATCTTCTCGAGCGATGCCAGGTCAGCGTTGCGGGCCAGCTCGATCGTGCGCTGTCCGGCAACGACCGTTCCCAGCCAACGATCGGCAAGCGAGGGCGCGGCGGAGCCGGCGAGCGCGCCAAGCACACGCGCGGGACGCGTGAGCCCCGCTGAGGCGACAGCGCCGCCGGCAGCGGCGAGCAGCGAGCGGCGCGTCAGGCGACCGGCGGTCATCGCCGTGAGAACATCACGCTGGCGGAAAAGATGCGCCGGGGGCGCGTGAGAATCCGCTCAGCTTGGGCCTGGGCGGCCGGCAGGCCGCCCAGGGACACAAACTGCTACTTCTCGGGCGCCGGGTCCTCCTCGGGGACCTCGAGCTCGGCAAGCTCCTCGACGAAGCCGGGGTCGCTGTCACCGGCGCCGATTTTCTCCAGCGAGGCGAGGTCGGCATCGAACTCGTGGCCGTAGCCGCCGCCGAGGCTCTCGCCGCCGGACAGCCCGAGCTCGGCCGCGATCTCGTCCTGGTCGAGCAGGCCGACATCGTCGATCGCGCGCGGCAGCGGTTCGGACGGTTCGATCTCGATCCGCCGGTAGCGCTTCAGGCCGGTCGCCGCCGGGATCAGCTTGCCGATGATCACGTTCTCCTTCAGGCCGTTGAGGCGATCGGTCTTGCCCTCGAGCGCCGCGTCGGTGAGCACCTTCGTGGTCTCCTGGAAAGAGGCCGCCGAGAGGAACGAGTCGGTGTTCAACGATGCCTTGGTGATCCCGAGGATGATGTCCTCGAACTGCGCGGCCTCGTCGCCCTTCTCGATAACCGCGTCGTTGACCTTGGCGAATTCGAAGCGGTCGACGAACTGCCCGGGCAGGTAGTCGGTGTCGCCCTTCTGGTCGACACGCACCTTCTTGAGCATCTGACGCACGATCAACTCGATGTGCTTGTCGTCGATGTCCACGCCCTGTGACTTGTAGACCTCCTGGACCTCTTTGACCAGGTACACCTCGGTGTCGGTGCGCCCGCGGATCGCCAGCAGCTCGTGCGGGTAGACCGACCCCTCGTTGAGCTGGCGCCCGGCGCTGATCTTCTCGCCGGCGCCGACGAACAGCCGCGTGCGCCGCGGGAAGGCGTGGCGGTGCTCCTCGCCGGCCTCGTCGGTGATGACGACCGTGAGCGCCTTCTCGGTCTCCTCGATCGTGACCACTCCATCCTGCTCGGCGATTTGAGCAAGGCCCTTGGGCTTGCGCGCCTCGAACAGCTCGACCACGCGCGGAAGACCGTGCGTGATGTCCGCGCCGGCGACACCGCCGGTGTGGAACGTACGCATCGTCAACTGCGTTCCGGGCTCGCCGATCGACTGCGCGGCGACGATTCCAACCGCGTCGCCGATCTGCGCGAGCGCACCGGTGGCCATCGCCCGGCCGTAACAGGCCTGGCACACACCGCTCTGAGCCTCGCACTTGAGCACCGAGCGCACCGGCACGGCAACCGCCGTGCCCTTCTCGTGATCGTCGGCGAACGCCACGACCATGTCGGCGAGCTCCGCGCGGCCGATCTCCGCGCCCTGCTCGGCGAGCATGCGACTGCGCTTGGTCGTGATCGGAAGCGCGGCGACGCGTCCGACGAGACCGTCGTTCGGTTCGCCGCCGGCCTTGAACACCGGCATCTCGATGTAGTCCCCGGTGCCACAGTCGGGCTCGCGGATGATCACGTCCTGCGCGACATCCACGAGGCGCCTGGTGAGGTAGCCCGAGTCGGCGGTGCGCAGCGCGGTGTCGGCGAGTCCCTTTCGCGCGCCGTGCGTGGAGATGAAGTACTCGAGCACCGACAGGCCCTCCATGAAGTTGGCCTTGATCGGGCGCTCGATGATTTCACCCTTCGGGTTGGCCATCAGGCCACGCATCCCCGCCAGCTGGCGGATCTGCTTGAAGGAGCCACGCGCGCCCGAGTTGGCCATCATGAAGATGGGGTTGAGCGTGTCGAGGTTCTTGACCATCGCCTCGGCGACATCGTCGGTGGCCGCGTTCCACTTCTCCACGACCGCCTCGTGGCGCTCCTCCTGGGTGATCAGGCCCATGTCGTACTGGTCGGAGATCTCGCCGACCAGCTTGTCGTAGCCGTCGATGATCGACTGCTTCTCCGGCGGGACCACGACGTCGTTCTTGGAGATCGTGATGCCGGCCTGCGTGGCGTACTTGAACCCGAGGTCCTTGAACGCGTCGAGCACGAGTGAGATCGTCGTCGCGCCGTAGGTCTGCACGAGCATGTCGATCAGTCGCGTCGTGTCGCGCTTCTTCATCGACTGGTTGACGAACGTGTACTTGGAGGCGTCGAACTCATCGCCGAGCGCCTCCGCGAGCGCACGCTCGATGCGGTCGTTGTAGATGATCCGCCCGATCGTCGTCAGCACATGGCCGCCCTCGCGCCCGTACGGGCGGAACTCGGCGATGTCGTGCAGCTTGACCACGCCGCCCTCGTAGGACAGCTCGGCCTCCTGGGCGGTGCGGAACACGTGCGGCCGGGGCTCGTGCGTCGCCCGGTCGATCTTCGACAGCTCGTCTGCTTCCGGACCGTAGGTCAGGTAGTAGGCGCCGAGGATCATGTCCTGGGTCGGCGTCGCCAGCGGCGCGCCGTGAGCCGGGCTGAGGATGTTGTTGGAGGAGAGCATCAGGATGCGCGCCTCAGCCTGCGCCTCCGCGGACAGCGGAAGGTGCACGGCCATCTGGTCGCCGTCGAAGTCGGCGTTGAACGCGTGGCAGACGAGCGGGTGGACCTGGATTGCCTTGCCCTCGACGAGCAGCGGCTCGAACGCCTGGATGCCCAAGCGGTGCAGGGTCGGTGCGCGGTTGAGCAGCACCGGGTGCTCGTGGATGACCTCCTCGAGCACATCCCAGACCTCGCCGATCATCGAGTCGACCATCTTCTTGGCCGCCTTGATGTTCTGCGCGGACTTGCGCTCGACCAGGCGAGCCATGATGAACGGCTTG
>JADGPD010000069.1 GCA_017882615.1 Thermoleophilia bacterium | reverse complement strand
ACCAGATCGCGAGCGTCGAGAGCGGTCACCAAGGCCGTAGCGAATGACAGATTTACTCGCTCGAGTTGCTTGACTGCACGACTCAGCTCCGCAGCGGTGTCCTTCTGGTCGCGGAATAGCATGAAATACCGCTGAGCCGCTATCGCCGGGCCGATAAACAACACTACTGACCAGGTAGAAAGCTCCGTGTATGCGTACGCGAGACCGGCAATCACTGGGATATAAACGACCATCCCCAATGCAGACACCCGGAGCATCTCGAAGAACTGAGCTATCGCAGTATCAACGCTGCGTCGTAGACGCACAGTGACCGAGCCCGAGAGAGCCTCCCCAGTAATCGCTATTAACGACGCAACTCCAACCTTGGCAAAGAGATGGGCGAGGGTGCTTCCGCTACCGAGATTGACCGCTACTAGCGCTGCTAGCCCATACCAAAAACAACGCGTCCCGTTCCATATAAGCCAGCGCTCCCAAGGTCGACTAAATGAAGCCAATAGACCTACCCCGACAACGATCATCGCCGAGATCGGACCGAGCGCAACAACAGCAAATAGTCCTGGCAGAAAGGCGACTGACGCTTCGAGATTCGGGCTAAGCCGGACACTTTGCTTCTCGCTCACGAACGCGGCAAGCGCCATCACGACGGTCGGAATAAAGAGGCCGGGCCTGAACCCAGAAATCAAAACAGCTACCAATAAACCCGCCGCTGCCGCGTTCAGAGCAATGCCGTATGACCACAGGTAGAGGGAGCGTCGTCCCGCTAGCTCGCCGGGCTCATCTGTTATAGGCTGGGCGGAACGGGGGGTGCCCTTCTTTGGTCGGGAGGATTTCTCTCTGCTCATTTCACACTCAAGGAGGCTGAGATGCGTACTCGTATGCTGAAGATCGCCGGCGTCATCGTGGGAATTCTGAACGTAGCGTTGATCGGTGGGGGCCTTAAGGCCTGGTAGGAGTTCCGATACTTCCCCTTAAACGATCACTGGGCATCCCCCGATCGAGGGATATCCACAGGCTGGGGAAAACTTACCGGATCTAGGTGATGAGCCCGCGCCGGAACCCAACGGCGACGGCGTGGGCTCGTGACCGAGCTTGAAGCTTGGCGAGTAGATGGCGGACATGCGACTTGACCGTCTCCTCTGAGAGGAAAAGGCGAGAGCCGATCTCGCGATTCACGAGGCCGTCGGAGATGAGCTGAAGTACTTCGAGCTCGCGACTCGTGGGCTCCTGCTCGACACGAAGTGCCGCGCCGAATGGAATGACTTCACCGCTGGTCGCTCCGGCTCGCCGTTGCGCAACCTCCTCGAAGCGTCTCGAGTGATCGACATAACGACTCAGAATTTCCCTTCGCTCTGCGGCGTCCACGGTCCTGGTATCGGCCTTCTACAGCCCCGTCCTCTCCCTCCATCCAGGGATTACCTTGTACCCCGCCAGGTGGTGCTCCGGAACGAAAAGCCTGCACTGGGGCCCGCTCCGAGACGCAACTAGCGAGCCGTGACCCCCCGTTTGAGGCAAAGCCTGCCGTAGTCGACGCCGTAGAGAGTGTTGGAGACATAGCAACGGGGATCGATCCGCGTGCTGAGAGCATCAAGCGAGCGTGTGTTCAAGAAGGGTGCGAGTGGCGCCCAGCGCATCGCCCTCCGGTCGAGTGCGGCCCACTGAGCGTTCACCTCGGCCGTGAGCTCCGGCGCGCGGCCCAGTCGATCGATACCGGCGTTCAATGCCGCCGAATCGGCAAAGGAGTAGTTCGTGTTCGTCAGTCCGCTCGTTTCGTCACCGCCAAGCAGCGGCTCGAACCAGGCGAGCGGGCTTGGGATGCTCTGCGTCCAGAACGCGTAACCGATCTGGGCGTTCGTGTTCTTGTTACCAACCGCCGTCCAGTACTGGGCGGGGGGCAGCAGCTTTGTTTGCGGGCTCGGTTTCAGACCGATCGCAACCAGCTGGTGAGCGAGGTAGAGGACGGCGGCGCGCGCCTGCACAGGCTGAGTTGGCGCAAACACCGTCACCCGCGCTCCTTTTGCACCCGCCTGGCGAACCAGCGCTCTCGCCTTCGCGAGGTCGTACGGATAGAGATCGTGCCTCCGGTACGACGGATAGACGGGCGGAAGAATGTTTTCGCTGGCCGTGGCCTGGCCACCGAATATCTCGACCAGTTGTTGGCGATCGAGCGCGTAGTTCACGGCCCTGCGAACGCGTACGTCGTTGAACGGCCGCAAGGTGGTGTTCATGAAGAAGTATTGGGTGCTGGCGTCGATTCGGGCATGAACCTGCAAACGCTGCTTTCGCTTCGCAGGCTGGAGCGCGGCGGACGCAATCGGCACGTCGGCGTAGTCGGCACCTCCTGTCACCAACTGCCCGAGCGCGACTTTGCCTCCGTTGACGACGCTCACGATGATGCGATCGGGGTTGGTCGCCGGCACGGTTTCGGTCGACTTGAAATAGCGGTTCCGGGTCAGCGTGAACTCCTTCGGCCACCTGACCTGCGAGATCCGGTACGGGCCCGTCGAAGGAATCGGCTCGAGCGTCTGATCGCGATTCGGCGTGCTCGGCGGGATCGGCGCCGCGAAAAGACTCGCAAGCGCATTGATGAAGCTCGCGCTGGGCCGCTTCAGCCGCACCGAAATCGATCTCGCGTAGTCGTCGGTCTTGATGCCGGAGATCGTTCCTCGGCTCGCCGCGGCGGCGCTGGCCCCGACAACGTCGTCGAAGAGCGGCGCGCCCACCGAATCGAGCAAGTACAGCCTGCGGATCGCATGGGCGAAGTCGCCCGCCTTCACCGGCGTGCCGTTCGAGTAACGCAACCCCTTCCGGAGACGAAACTCGTAGACGCGCCCGCCACTCGAGATGTCCGGCATCGCCTCGGCCAGGGCCGGCACGATCTGCGAGCTTGCTCTGCCCTTTACGTGCTGATAGCCGTACGGACTCAGGTAGACGTTCCAGAGGCTCTGCCAACACTCCGGAGAATAGGAAAGGCCAGGATCGAGCGAGTCCACCCCGGCACTTACATCGACCCTGAGGGTTGGAAAGCTGCGCAGCACGAGCTTCCGCGCCTTCGCTCCATTACTGGAGCCGCCGCACCCTGCCACGAAAACGAGTGCGAATGCGGCCAGTAAGACTGCTGTTCTTGTTCGTGTTACTGCTGCCTCCCCTGATCGCCGCCGGCCGAGTGGAGACTAGCGCCCGCTCGGGGAATAAGACCGCAGAACATCCCCCGGCTCGGCGTGCGATCCGGAATGGGTCAACTGGTGGACTTGGCTTACCTAGGCCGCCGCAAGCGAAGACAGCTCGCGGAGCGCTCCGAGCCGCGCGAGAGCCTGGCCCTCGAGCTGACGCACACGCTCACGCGTGAGGTCGAGCTCATGGCCAATCGCCTCGAGCGTCCAGGGCTCGCCCTCGAAGCCGAAGCGAAGCTCGAGAATGCGCCGCTCCCGTTCGGGCAGCGCCTCGAGCGCCTTGCGCACGCCTTGCCTGCGCAGCGACTCTTCTGCCTCGTCGAACGGATCGGAAGCTTCGCGATCGGCGAAGAGATCGCCGAGCTCGCCCTCGTCGTCAGCGCCGACGGTCTGATTCAGCGACACCGAGGCCGAAGCCGCGCCGAGCGCCTCGTCCACGTGCTGGATGGGAAGACCGGTTGCCTCGGCAAGCTCGTCCCGCGTCGCCTCGCGACCCAGCTCGACCTCGAGCCGGCGCGCTGCGCGCGAAAGCTTCTGCTGGCGCTCGACAACGTGAACGGGCACGCGAATCGTGCGGGCGTGGTTGGCGACCGCGCGCTGCACCGACTGGCGAATCCACCAGGTTGCGTAGGTCGAGAACTTGAAACCGCGGCGCCAGTCGAACTTCTCGACCGCGCGGTTGAGACCTAGCGTGCCCTCCTGGATCAGGTCGAGGAAGGGAACGCCGAGGCCGCGATAGCCCTTGGCGATGGAGACGACCAGACGAAGGTTCGACTCGATCATGCACCGCTTGGCGACCGGGTCGCCGCGTTCGATGCGCTTGGCGAGTGACACCTCATCGGCTGCGGTCAGCAACCTGTGCTTGCCAACATCGGCGAGGAAGAGCTGCAGGCTGTCGGCGGCGCCAGAAAGCTCCGGCACCTCGACGGGAGCAGGTTCAACCGGCGCAACATGCTCGCTGGCAGGCGCGGCCGGACGAGCGATCTCGACGCCGATCTTCTCAAGCTCGCGCACGAGATCCTCAACCTCGATCTCGGTGAGGTCGTGCTCAACTACGAGCGCCTCGATCTCGGCCGACTCGATCGCGCCGCGCTCCTCAGCGGCGTCCACGAATGCGCGGACGCTCTCGCTGCCTTCGAAAACTTCCTGAACATGATTTTGCGTCAACTTACCCTCGACGTCCTTTCTATCCATCTGGCTCCGCGGCGAACCATTTCGTTCGGTCTCGTCTCTTCTCGCGGCTCGCGGCCCCTTTCGAGGCTCGCACACAACAAAACGGACTCCGTCTCTTCTTTATTCCGCAGCAGCCGGTTGGGCAGTTTGCGAGCGCGTGGGAAACTCGAACTCGATTTGTCCTTCGGCGTTCAAGACGAGGCGCGCGCGAAAATGTTTGCCACCTCGGCTTCGGAATCCGGATATTACGTCATTTGTACGTCCCTGTGCAAGTAGTTGTCGGGCGAGCTCGGGTGTAATTGAGCGCCCGGCCACCTTTTTCCAGATTACGAAGCCGCACCCGGTCTCCTCCCTGCTCTTCCAGCTCGTGCAGCCATAAGCGCGCGAGTTCTCGCGGATGATCTCGCCAGTTTCGGCGCCGCAGCGCGGGCAGGGGCCAAGCTCGACCCTTTCGGGACGCAGCTTTTCGCGGTCCAGCGCGGCGATCTTCTCGACGGTCTCGCGCGTGAAACGCTCGATCTCCTTCATGAAAGCCGCTCGGTCACCCGAACCGCGCTCGATGTCGCCGAGGCGCTTTTCCCAGGCGCCGGTCAGCTCGGCCGAGGTGAGCGGGTGCGCCTCGAGCATGGTGATCACCTGCAGGCCTTTAGGCGTGGGCTGCAACTCCTTACCGGCGCGCTCGATGTACTCGCGCCGGATCAGCGTCTCGATTGTCTCGGCGCGGGTCGCCGGCGTGCCCAGGCCGCCCTCCTTCATCGCCTCGCGTAGCTCCTCGTCGTCGATCAGCTTCCCCGCTGTCTCCATCGCCATCAGCAGCGTGGCCTCGTTGTAGCGCGGCGGCGGCTTCGTCTGCTTGGCCTCGCTCTCGGCGCTGGAGCAGACCACTTTCTGGCCCTCGGTCAGCGCGGGAAGCTCGCCGCCCTCGCCATCTTCGTCCTCGCCCTCGCGACCGCTACTGCTCGCGCCCTGGCCGTAGACGGAGCGCCAGCCCGGCTCGAGCGTGACTTTTCCGCGCGTGCGGAACCTCTCGTCCTCGACCTCGGTGACGATAGTCGTGTTCGCGTAGCGCGCCGGTGGATGAAAGACAGCCAGGAAGCGGCGTGCTATGAGATCGAAGATGCGCCGCTCGTCGTCGGAAAAGGCCTCGACGTCGTGCTCGACATTGGTCGGGATGATTGCGTGGTGATCGCCGATCTTGGCGTCATTTATGACTCGCGCCAGCGGCAGATTCTCGAGCCGGAGCACGAATCGGGCTGCTTCGGCGTACTCGTGGACAGGTTCCAGCGTCGCGGCGGTGGGCTTGAGCAGTGACACCATGTCGCCCGAGAGGTAGCGCGAGCTGGTGCGCGGGTAGGTGATCGCCTTCTTGCTCTCGTAGAGAGACTGCGCCGCCCTGAGCGTTCGCTGGGCCGAGAAGCTGAAGCGACGGTTGGCGTCGCGCTGCAGCGAGGTGAGATCGTAGAGAAGCGGCGAGCGCTCGCTTGCTTCCTTGCGCTCGACAGACGCGACCACGCCCTCGGCGCCGGCCACCTTGCCGGCGATCGACTCGGCGCGCTCTCCGTTCAGGATCCTTGTCTCGTCGCCCTCGAACCAGAGGCCCTCGTAACCGAGGTCGAAACCCGCGTGCACCAGCCAGTAGGGCTCGGGAACGAAGGCTTGTATCTCGCGCTCGCGGGCCACGATCATCGCCAGCGTCGGCGTCTGAACACGGCCGAGCGAGACAACGCCGCCAACCCAGGCGCGACCGCGAATAGTGGCGGCGCGCGTGGCGTTCATGCCGACCATCCAGTCGGCCTCGGAGCGCGAGCGTGCGGCGGCCTCGAGCGAGCTCATCTGCTCGCCCGGACGCAGGTGCTCGAAACCTTCGCTGATCGCTTGTCTGGTCATGCTCGAGATCCAGAGGCGCTCCACCGGCTTCGGCTTCGCACCGCGCGACTCCAGATAGACCTCGTAGAGGTAGGCGAAGATCAGCTCGCCCTCGCGCCCGGCGTCGCAGGCGTTGATCACGTTGTCGACGTCGTCGCGCTTGAGCAGCTTGAGGACGACGTTGAGCTGCTTTTTAGATTTCGTGTCGCGCGGCTTCAGCTTGAAGGCGTCGGGTGCGATCGGAAGATCGGCCATGCGCCAGCGCTTGAAGCGCTCGTCGTAGTCCTCGGGCTCGGCCAGCTCCACGAGGTGCCCGACCGCCCAGGTGACAACGTGGGTATCGGACTCGAGATAGCCCTCCGATTTGGCGAAGGTGCCCGGAAGCGCGCCGGCCAGGTCGCGACCGACGGATGGTTTCTCGGCGATTATGAGTGTCTTGGTGCTCATTTCCCGCTCGACACCTTATCGGAGCCGCCCGAGGTCACTGAGAAGCGACTCCGCGGCGGGCAACGAGTCGCCTCTCTCTGTCTGCCTCCCTTCGGGAAGACCGAAACCGGCGCCGGCGGGATAGAATCGGCTTCTCGATCGAGCAATCCGCTCGTGCTCGAAGAGAACTCACCGGCATGAGCGGAATCTGGAGGGCAGCGCCATCGAAGCCTTGATCAACGAAGAGGACGTTCGCCTTCACATCGCGCCGGAGTATCACCCCGAGTCGCAGATGCGTCTGGAGGTTCTTCTTCCCATCGCCGAGCACATCACGGCCGAGCCCGCCACGCGCGAAGACCTCGAGCGCGTTCACTCGCCCGCATACCTCGACAGCCTGTTCGAAGAGACCCCCGAGACGAGGTGGATCGATTTCGACACCTTCGTCACTCCCACCACCGCGAAGGCCGCCACGATCGCGGCCGGGATGACGCTCGAGGCCGTGCGCCGCGGCGGCTTCGCTCTTGTCCGGCCTCCCGGTCACCACGCTTCGCGCGAGAAGGCGATGGGCTTTTGCCTGATCAACAACATCGCCGTCGCCGCGCGCTACGCGCAGGCCGAGCTGGGGCTCAAGAAGATCGCGATCCTCGATTGGGACATTCACCATGGAAACGGCACCGAGGCGATCTTCTGGGACGATCCGAGTGTTCTCTACGTGTCACTTCATGCCTGGCCCTACTACCCGGGCACGGGCGGGCCAAGCCCCAAGACGCCAAGCGGGGAAGACGTGCCGGGCGGAGAGAACCCGACGACGCTGAACATTCCCCTTCCGGGAGGCACCGGCGACCGCTCCTACCTGCAGGCTTACGAGCAGATTGCCTATCCGGCAGTCGAGGCTTTCTCACCCGATCTCGTTCTGGTGTCGATCGGCTTCGACGCTCACCGCGACGACCCGCTCTCGCCGACCATCCTCAGCGACCGTGCCTTCTACCAGCTCGCAAGCCGAACAGCGAGCCTCGCTCCGAGGGTCGCCGCCGTGCTCGAAGGTGGCTACAACCTCCACTCTCTTCCGCGCCTCGTCGAGATAACTGTCGAGGGATTCAACAATCCGTCCTGAGACGCGGCGCCCGAGGCGCCGATCTTCCAGATAGCCCTAGATAAGCGGCGACCGGCTTTCGCCGGTCGCGCTCGCCAATCATTGCAGCCATCCCGTTAGTCACATGATCGGACATCGGCGCGGGTGAATGCATCCCCCGCGCCTCCCTCGATACGAGGGATTTCCGGCTGGAGTCAGCCTCGAGCGCGCGAAAGAGCCTCGAGCGCCTGACGCCGCGAAGACACGCCGAGCTTGTGCAGCAGGCTCTTGACGTGCGAGCGCACGGTGTGCTCGGAGATGAAGAGCCGGCGGGCGATGTCCTCCGTGCTCAGGTGCTCGTCGAGGAGAAGGAGCACCTCGAGCTCGCGGGCCGATAGGAGCGAGGAAATCTCGTCGGGCACGGCGTGATCGTGGCGACCCTCGCGTACCTCCTCGAGCAGGCGACGCGCGATCGTGCCCGAGAGAGCGGCCTCGCCGTTGACCACTCCGCGTAGGAACTCGACGATGCGCGGCGGCGGCTCGGTCTTGAGGAGATAGCCGGAGGCGCCGCCCTTGATCGCGCGAAGAAGATTCTCTTCGGTGCCCGAAGCCGTCAGAACCACGACTTCGGAGCCTGGAGCGACCCGCCGAATCTCCGGTAGAGCCTCGAGCCCGCTCATTCCCGGCATCGAAAGATCGAGCAGAACGAGATCCGGTTGCTGCTTCGCCGCCTGTCTGATCGCCTCTTCGCCGCTGGAGGCCTGAGCGACTATCTCGAAGCCGTGCTGCGTCAGAAGCGAGGCAAGCGCCTCTTGGGTCAAGGGGTGGTCGTCAACGATCAGTACGCGCTCTGGCATTGTCTCGTCCCTTATCGGCAGCCCTATTGTTGCCGAAAAGGGGATACGTGGACGCCGAGCGGCAGCAAAACGAGAGCGCTCTTCATTCCTGGCTGGCCGGGGAGTTCTTGCTCATCGCCCTTCTCAGCGCAGCTCTCGCGCTCTGGGGCGCCTATCCGAGCCTTCCGAGCAGCTTCGATCTCCCACGGCTTCTGCTCGCGTTAAATACCGCAATTGCGCTGGCCTCGGCGCTGGTCGCGGTGCTGACGGGCGTTCGCTTCTCGGTCGACTCAAGCCGCATGGATCTACTTCTCTGCGCGGGCTTCAGCCTGGCCGCGATCTCGATATTCGCTTTCGAGGTTGCGCCGACTCTGGGTGGATCCGAGATCGGCAAGCCCGAGGCCTGGGCCAGCTTGGTCGCACGCATCCTCTCGGCCATCCTGATCACCGCGGCGGCCTTTGTTCGCGGGCAGGTGCGAAGGCCCGACCGAGCTCTGCCGACGATGCTGGGCGCCTGCCTGCTCGTGCTGTTCGTCAGTTGGAGCGGTACGCGGACGCTCGTTCAAGCGGTGGCCAACTCCGAAAGCTCGAGCGGGGCGGAGCTGCCCATGACCATCGCCTTTGCGCTGCTCTCGCTGCTTTATCTGGGGGCCATGGTCGGCTTCGGGCTGCGCTTCCGGCGCTGGTTGGAGGATTTGGACAGCTGGCTGGCGCTGGCTGCCACTTTATGGCTCTTTTCCAGCCTCAACTT
>JADGPD010000068.1 GCA_017882615.1 Thermoleophilia bacterium | reverse complement strand
GCGTAGGCACGAATCCCGGCGACGTTGAAGTCGGCGACTTCAACTCCGACGGTAAACAGGATCTGGCGGTCAGTAACAACGGCTCGAATAACGTCTCGTTGTTGCTCGGCGACGGCACGGGCTCGTTCGCAACGGCAATCAACCTCAGCGCGGGGACGTATCCGAGCGCGCTCGCGGTCGGCGACTTCAATGGCGACGGCAGCCGGGACATAGCGGTTACCAACTACGGCGCGAACACCGTCTCGATAATCCTCAACGCCCCGACCGCCGACCCGAGCCCTGGCTCGCTCGTCTTCGGTTCGGCGAGCTCTCCGATTCTCAAGGGCACCGCCGGCGCAGCTCAAACGGTGAAGGTGACCAACAACGGTAGTGCTCCGCTTGCCGTTTCGGGATTCGCAATTGACGGCAGCAACCCGGGCGATTTCGTCACCACGAACAATGGGTGCGCGAATCGCGTCGCCCCTGGGTCGAGTTGCTCGGTTCGAGTGCGCTTCACTCCCAAGGCTCAGGACTCCAGCTCGGCGGCGCTCAGCGTGCTCAGCAATGCTCCGAGCTCGACATCGAAGGTAACGCTGACAGGGTTCGCCCGAGCGGCGGGAAAGATCGTCTCGGCCAAGCTGAGCAAGAAGAGCTTCTCCGTCGCTCAGGTCGGCAAGGTCAAGCTCAGATGCAAGTTCTCGCCGAAGAGCAAGGCTTTCAAGTACGTGCTCTTACTCCAGAAGGGCAAGAAGTGGACGGTCGTGAAACGCGTCAACAAGACCGGCTCCTTCACGACCTACACGGATAGCGTCAAGAAGCTTTTCGCCGGCAAGCGGATCAAGGACGGCAGCTACCGGCTCAAGCTCACCGCCGACGCGAACTCGAAGACGCTGCGCTTCAAGATCACTAGCCCCTAGAGCGACCGGGGCGCCGTCCTGGCGGCCCCGGCGGGGTTCTCGAGTACCCACGGCGACGTGCCAATCTCGCGGTAGCACTCACCGAGATAAACGGCGCCGGCGCACGAAAGAACCGCAACACGGGCATATCGTTCTCCAATGAGCTCCGTCCGCATCGGAACCTGCTCCTTCGCCGACGAGGCCCTGCTGAAGAACTGGTACCCGCGCGGCCTGGCCTCGAAAGACAGGCTCCGCTACTACGCCGCGCACTTCGACACGGTCGAGGTCGACTCGACCTTCTACCGGCTGCCTGACTCGGGCATGAGCGCCGGCTGGGTCGAGCGCACGCCTCCCGGCTTCACCTTCCACGTCAAGGCCTTCGGGCTGATGACCAGGCACCCGCTGCGCTGTGAGCAGCTGCCTGCGGATCTGCGCTCGGCCACCGACGCCGACGAGCGTGGGCGCGTCTTTCATCCCTCCGAGGAGCTCCGCGCCGAGGTCTTCCACCGCTTCCTGAGCGGAATCGCACCGCTGGCCGATGCGGGCAAGCTGGGCGGCATCCTCTTCCAGCTCCCGCCCTACGTCGTCTGCAAGGAGTCGTCCTTCGACTACCTGGCCTGGGCGGGAAAGCGACTCGCGGGCTTCACCGTGCTGGTCGAGTTCCGTCACCGAAGCTGGCTGGAGGAGGAGAATCTCGCCCGAACGCTCTCCTTCCTCGAGGAGCACGGGATGACGCTGGTGATCGTCGACGCGCCGCGACTCGAGAGCAAATCGGCGATCCCTACCATCGCCGCCCTCACCAGCAACGTCTCGTACGTTCGCTTTCACGGCCGCAACGCGGCCACCTGGCACAACCGCGGCGGCAGCGCGGCCGATCGCTTCGACTATCTCTACACGCGCGAGGAGCTGGCCGAATGGATCGAGCCGTTGCGCGAGCTGAGCGGAAACGCCGAGCAGCTCTTCGCCGTCTTCAACAACAACAACTCCAGCCCGCCGCCGGGACCGCTGCAGCGGCCGGTCGCCCAGGCTCCGGCAAACGCGCTCATGCTTCGCCAGCTCCTGCTCGAGGCGGAAGTGCCCGTTACAGGCGGGCTAGCCGACGCAGCGCTCGAGAAATCCGAGCAGTACCGGATTGACGACATCGGGTCGCTGGACGCTGACCAGGTGGTTCGCCCCGGGGACGATCACTAGCTCGCCCTCCGGCGCCAGCTCGATCAGCTTCTTCGACTCGGCGATCACGCCCTCGTCGCGCTCGCCGGCGATCGCCAGCAGCGGGCAGGGAAGCGTCCTGACGACGTCGTTCGTGTCCTCGCGCCCGATCATGGCCACGAGTTCCTGGACAACGCCCTCGGCATCCAGGCCCGCGACGGAATCGGCCAGCCGCTTCGACAGCGCCGGGTCGGCGTCAGCGCCGATCGCGAACTCGCGCATCGCCTGCCACTGTGCGAGCGGGCCTCCTTCGCGCACTCGAGCGATCGACTCGTCGCGCCAGACCTTTCCTTCGGGAGGGTCGGCCGAGGCGTGCGAACCGACGAGCACCAGCCCGCGCAGACGCTCCGGCGCGCGCTTGGCGATGGCGAGCGCGCAGTAGCCACCCATCGAGGCGCCGATCAGGGCGAGGTCCCCGTCGGTCTCGGCGAGCAGCTGTTCGGCCCAGCCATCGATCGATTCCCCGCGCCCCACCAGGCTGGGTACTCGCACGTCGTAACCGCTGAGCGCCTCCAGCTGGGGCTCCCACATCTCGGGGCCGACGGGAAAGGCATGAAGAAGAAGAACGGTCGTACCCATGCGTATCGCCTCCATGCGTTCTGACTCGGTTACGGCTCGCTCGGCCAGCGAAGGTTACCCAGCCCGGGCGAGCGACGCGGAGGCCGGAGTGCCTCCCGGCAGCGTCCCGATCCAGACGATCGCTCGGGGTATCAGGCCGGGCGTTCGAGGGCCGCGGCGATCTGGTGAAAATCGCCGAAGGGCTCGTAGGGCGAGCCGATCGTGTCGAGATAGCGAGCCAGCCCGCAGCGAGCGAAGACGCGCGAGGAGGCGAGCGCCGGGCAGCGGTCGGAGTAACCGTTGCCGACGTAGACCACCTCGCCCGGCGGCAGCTTCGGACGCTTGCAGCGCTCGCCGCAGACCGGGCAGATCTCTCCGTCGAAATGGACGCGCCAGCCGGACTCTTCATCCGAGACGAGCTCGTTGGCGAGCAGGTCGGCCTCGATGCCGAAGTGATCGAGCAGCGGTTGAATCAACTGGCGAAGGTTGGAGGATAGGAGCAGCGGCCGCTCGCGCTCGGCCAGCTCGAGAAAGCCGGGACGCAGCTCGACGTTCTCGAGCAACCAGTCGACGACCTCGTCGAGAGGCGTCTTGATCGTTGCCAGCTCGCTCTCCACCACGTGCTGGAGCGTCACCGGCAGAGGCTTGGAGTCGTCGATGAAAGCATCCGAGAAGCGATCGACCAGATCGGCGTCGCCGAACTCGCGCACGATCAGATCCATCGTGTCGGAGACGGTCACCGTTCCGTCCCAGTCGATTACGAGCCGCATGTCCACAGGCTATCCGCCGCGGTCTTTCTCGCGCCGAGCCTAACCGACTGGTTTGTCCGGCTCGGTGTGGATGACCAGCCGCTTGATCCCGGCACACTTGCGATGCACTCGCAGCTCGATCTCGGAGGCTAGCTTGTGGGCCTCAGAAAGTGAGATCTCGGGATCGAGCGCCACGACGACGTAGACGACGAGACCCTCCTCGGTGCGCACGAAGCGAAGCGCCCTCGGAGGCGCACCCGTCGTCTTCCGCACTACCGCTCGAATCGCATCGCCATAGTCACGTGTCTGAACGCGCGGCGCGGCGCTCCCTGTCACCTCTTCGTCCAGCGGCTCGAGATGAGTCACCACGGAGCTGATCTCGGAGCGTGCATCCATGATCGCCTGCTCGACCTGCGAGGCCAGCTCGTGCGCGCCGGCGAGCGTGAGGTCGCCCGGAAGCTTGAGATGCAGCGAGGCTTCGTGTCGGCCCTCCAGCTCGGCGATGGTCAGATTGTGAATCTCGCGCACTCCGCGCACGCTCATCGCCGCGGCGCGCACGGCCTCGATCAACCCGGTCTCGCTCTCGGGCTCGACGTGAACGACGACCTCGCCGCCGTGCAACATCCCTTTCAGTGCCCGCTCGATCTGATCGGCGGCGGCGTGCCCCTCGGCGACCACGGCTTCGGGCGAGACGCCGATCACGACCTCGGCGTAGTAGTGCCCACCGGCCTCGCGCACGCGCAGCTGCTTCAGATCGACGGGAGGCTCGAGGCCGTCGATCGCCTGCCTCACCGTCTCGGTGGCAGACCGCGGGCTGCGGTCGATGAGGATGTCGGCGTTCTTGAAAGCGAGCCTCGCCGCGGCAACAAGAACGATCGCGGCGATGAACAGAGCGGCGATCGAGTCGGCCTTCGGGTAGCCGGCGCGGACGACGATGAGCCCGACGAGCACCCCGCCCGAGCCGAGGAAGTCGCCGATGAAGTTGAGAGCGTTCGACTGCAGGGCCGCACTCCGGTGCTTGACCGAGGCGCGATAGGAGACGACCGTCCGGCCGCCATCGACCATCATCACGATCAGGATCACGAGGATGGCCCACCAGGTCGCGTCGACCGCGGGCGGGCTGGAGCTGGCGAGTCGCTGAGTCGCGGTGTAGGCGATCCAGATGCTGGCGAGGAAGAGGAGCGACGACTCCGCGAGCGCCGCCAGGTGCTCGACCTTGGCGTGACCCCAGGGATGCTCGACGTCGGCCGGCCTGGCAGCGAGACCCACCGCGAAGAGCGTCATCAGAGCGGTGACCAGGTCGAGGCCCGAATCGAGAGCGCCGGAGATGAAGGCCAGGCTGCCGGTGATCAGGCCGGTCGTCACCTTGAGCGCGATCAGGCCCAGCGCGGCAACGACGGAGGTCAGAGCCGTCTTCTGCTGCGAGTTCATGCGCTAAGGCTAGTACCCTACGCGCCGGCCCGAGTGCTCGAGTCGACCGAGCGTGGATTACTGACCCGCGAGCGCGGGGAGCTGGAACCCGCCCATCTTCTCGAGCGACTCGATGCGGGCCTCGAGCGAGGGGTGGGTGTCGAACAGGCCGCTCAGCGCCGAGCGGGCGCCACTTGTGTTGTTGAGTGGCGTCTCGATGTAGAGGTGAGCTGTGGCTCGGTTGGCGTGGCGAAGCTCGGTCTTGTCGAGCTGGAGCTTCTGGAGAGCCATTGCCAACCCTTCGGGGTCGCCGGTGATCTCGGCCGAAGATTCGTCGGCCAGGTACTCGCGCTTACGCGAGAGCGACATCTGGATGCCGAAGGCGGCGATCGGCGCCAGGATCAACATCACGATCCCGAGGATCATCAGGATCGGATTGCCGCCGCCGCGGCGCCTGCCGCCGCCGAAGAAAGCAAGCCTCAGCGCGATGTCGGACACCAGCGCGACGACGCCGACGAGCACCGCGGTGAGGCTCATCAGCCGCACGTCGCGGTTGCGGACGTGCCCGACTTCGTGCGCCACGACCGCTTCGAGCTCGCGCTTGTCCATCATCCCGAGCAGCCCGCTGGTCGCGGCGATGTAGGCGCTCTTGGGCGAGCCGCCGGCGGCAAAGGCGTTGGGACTGGGATCGTCCACCACCCGCACCTGTGGCGCCTGCTCGAGACCGGCGCCGATCGATGCATTCTCGACCGCGCGAACCAGCTCTGGATACTCGTCCTTGGCCACCGGCCGCGCACCCGTCCAGGAGGCGATCATCTTGCCGTTGGCGAACCAGGAGATAAGCGCATAGACGAAGGCGATCGTGGCGATGATGATCAGCCAGGCGCCGCCGTAGACCGCCTGCACCGCGGCGCCGATGCCGACGAAGACGAGCCCGAAGGAGAGCAGCAGCATCGCCGAGCGGATGCGATTGGAGCGGACTTGTTCTTCGAGGGTCATTGCGAAGCCGCCGCGCCGCCGCCAGAGAAGTCGACGTTCGGCAGCCCGGCCTCGGCGGGCGAGTCGAGCGCGAAGAACTCGCGCTCGTGGAAGCCGCCGAGCTTGGCCACGATCAGGTCGGGGAAGCTCTGCAGGCGGGTGTTGTACTGGTAGACGGTCTGGTTGTAGTAGCGCCGGGCGGCCGCGATCTTGTCTTCGGTGTCGGTCAGCTCGTCCTGCAGCTTCTGGAAGTTCTCGCTGGCGCGCAGCGCGGGGTAGGCCTCGCTGACGGCAAACAGGCGCCCGATTGCCGCCGTCGCCTGCTTGTTGGCCTCGCCGGCCTGGGCCGGGCCGCTCGCCTGCTGCATCGCCGTCCTCGCCGCGGTCACTTCGTCGAAGACCTGGCGCTCGTGCGCCGCATAGCCCTTGACGGCCTCGACCAGGTTCGGAATCAGGTCCGTGCGGCGCTTGAGCTGCACATCGATGTTCGACCAGCCCTTCTTCGCCTCGTTGCCGAGACGAATCAAGTGGTTGAAGATCAGGGCGGTCCAGATCGCGATTAGAACGACAACACCCGCGATGACGTATATGAAGATCACGATGCCGGCGATTATACGAGGCGGGCTGGGTGGGGGCTGGATTTTTGAAGAGGCGGGTTCCCCGCCTCCCATCCCCAACTCGAGCCTAACCGCGAAAAGCGCACCGAGCTGTATCGAATTCGAAACGAAGCTTGGCGCCGGGAAGAGCGAGCCCGGAGTCGGAATCTGCTCGCTTCTTCGCTAGGGTTTCAGGCATGGCTGAACCGACCCGCGATGACGTGGATGCGCTGATCGGTCCCGCCACGCCGCACTTCGCCTATCAGCTGCGCGCACGCCTGCGCGAGCTCGTCGCCGAATTACCCGCGGAGCATCCGGCGCGCGTCTACGCGGAGGAGCAGATCGAGCTGCTCGACCGGCTCGGCTACGCCTCATCCAAGGCCGAACAGGGCGGGCACGAGTCGCGATCAAAACCCGGCTGGGCCGAGATCCCGAGCTCGGCCACCGCTTCCGAGCCGCTGCCGAGAAAGCAATGAGCGGCACCGGTCGCGGCGGCAGCCCGGCTCCGCCGAAGGCGGGCACGGTGCTCGTAACAGGTGGCTCGCGCGGTATTGGCAAGGCGATCGCGCTCAGGTTGGCGCGCGAGGGCGCCGCGCGAGTGGCGATCGGCTACCTGCGCAGCGACCGCGCCGCCGAGGAGACCGCCGCGGAGCTGCGGAAGCTCGGCGCCGAGCCGGTGCTCGTACGCGGCAACATCAGCTCCAAGCGCGTGCTCGAGCAGGTCACAGCGCTTGGCCCGCTCGCGGCGCTGGTGCACAACGCGGCCAGCGGCGTGGCCCGCCCGGCGCTCGAGACCGATACGCGCCACTGGGACTGGACGCTCAACGCCAATGCCCGAGCCTTTCTTCAGCTCGCCGTCGCGGCGGTGCCACAGATGGAAAGCGGCGCCTCGATCGTCGCCATCTCCAGCCTCGGCTCGACGCGCGTGCTCGAGAACTACACCCTGGTCGGCACATCCAAAGCCGCGCTGGAAGCGCTCGTTCGCTACCTCGCCGTCGAGCTGGCGCCGCGCGGAATCCGGGTCAACGCGGTCTCGGGTGGCCTGGTCGAGACCGGCGCGCTCGAGCATTTCCCCAACCGCGACGAGATGCTCAAAGCGGGCCGCGAGCGCACACCGGCCGGGCGGATGGTCACGCCCGAGGACATCGCCGGCGTAGTGGCCTTCCTTCTTTCGCCCGCAGCGGAGATGATTCGAGGACAGACGATCATCGTCGACGGCGGATTCTCGCTTCCGGCGTAATAGGAGCCCCGGGTGGAGCCAACCGAAGAGAACATCAGGGTCTGGGACGAGATCCACCAGCGCCGAGAGCGCGAGTACGAGAGCCTGCCGACGCGGGTCGCCGAGCGACTGCCGAACCTGAGGGAGCGCTCCGTCTGCCACCTCGGCTGCGGCACCGGCGGGCAGACGCTGCAGTTCGTCGAGCTCGGCGCGTTCCTGACTGGAGTCGATCCATCGGCCAACGCGCTCGTGCGTGCCCGCGAGAGCGGGCCGAGCGTAGCCTGGGTTCACTCGCCGCTCGATGAGCTGCCGCTGGAGCTCAAGCGCGGTCGCTTCGACCTCGTCTACGCCGGCTCGGGCTCGCTTGCGCGCGTCACCAATATCAACGAGTTCGCGCACGGTATCGCCGGTGCGCTCAGGCCCGGCGGCGGCTTCATCCTCTTCGACATCCATCCCGCCAGGCGCTGCCTCGACGCCATCCTGCACTGGCGCGAGGACTACTTCGCGCCGGTCACCTCCGAGGGGCTCGGGCTCTGGCGTATCGGGCAACTGATCATGGCGCTCAGCGCCGCGAACCTGCATCTGCGCACCTTCGACGAGTTCCCCGGTGAGCGCGCCTTCACCCGTTTCGAGCAACGCGTGCCCGCCGAGCTTCTCGTCCTCGCAGAAAGGAGGCTCCCGTGAGCGGCCTGCGTATCCTCGCGATCCCCGGCAGCCTGAGAAGAGCTTCGTTCAATCGCGGCCTGCTCGTGGCGGCGCAGGAGACGCTGAGCGGGCGGGCCGAGGTCGAGCTCTTCTCGCTCGCCGATATCCCGCTTTACAACGACGACGTGCGCCTGGAGGGCTACCCCGAGCCGGTGGCCCAGCTGCGAGACGCTATCGAGCGGGCCGATGCGCTCCTGATCGGCGCGGCCGAGTACAACTTCGGCCCTTCCGGCGTGCTCAAGAACGCGATCGACTGGGCCTCGCGCCAGCCGGGCCCGCCGCTCGCAGGCAAGCCGTACGGACTGGTCGGTGCCTCGACCGGCGGCTTTGGAACCGTACGCGCCCAACTCGTATTGCGTCAGATCCTCTACATGCACGCGCTCGGCTACCCCGCTTCGCTGCACATCTCGGGCGCGGCGAAGCTCTTCGACGACGAAGGACGGCTGACCGACGAGGAGACGCGGCGAAGCCTGAGCGACTTCCTCGACGGCTTCCTCGCATTTCTGGCGCGGATCGGCGCCGGTAACGGCGGCAGCCAAAGAGGAAGGGAGTGAGAACGATCAACAAGGAGTGGCACGAGGCCAACAAGATGGCGAAGAACGCCAGTTTCGAGCAGCGCGTCGAGTGGCACAGGGCGCACTTGATGCACTGCGCCTGCCGCAGCGCGCCGCCGGATATCGCAAAGAGGATCGAGGCCGGCGACAAGAACGTCGCGCCCTAACACCCCTCGAGCAGCTCGAGCGCCTGCTCGATCTCCTCGTCGGAGATGACGAGCGGCGGCGTGGCCGAGATCAGCTCGTTTTCCAGCCCGGCCGGAACGACGATGACGCCGCGCTGGAGCGCCCTCACGGCATCGCCCGGGCGGGCGCGCATCAGGCCCGCGCCCTGCCAGCCCGCGGCGCCGAAGATCTCGCCCTTGCGCAAGACCTGAGAGAGCAGCTTGGGCACCTCGTCGAGCACGACCAACGCGGCGGCGCAGGCAAGCGGCGTGCCCGAGTGCG
>JADGPD010000098.1 GCA_017882615.1 Thermoleophilia bacterium | reverse complement strand
CGAGAAGACAATCGCCGAGCCGCTCCTGGCGGGGCTCGAGCGCGAGGGATTCGAGGTCGAGTGGGCGTCGACCGGCGAGCAGGCGCTGGCCGCGGCCGAGCCCGACGTCGTCCTGCTCGACCTGCGCCTGCCGGATATCGACGGCTACACCGTTTGCCGCAGCCTGCGCGAGCGCTCGCAGGTGCCGATCATCATCGTTAGCTCCCGCGGCGAGGAGGCCGACCGCGTGATCGGGCTCGAGCTCGGCGCCGACGACTACGTCGTCAAGCCCTTCGGGCTGCGCGAGCTGGTGGCGCGGATTCGCGCCGTCAGCCGCCGTTCGTTGCCGCAACCGCCGGTGGACGGGCGCCTGCTGGTCGGCGATCTGCTCGTGGATACGCGCGCTCGCAGGGTCTTGCTGGACAAGCGCGAGCTCAAGCTGACCGCCAAGGAGTTCGACCTGCTGGCGGCGCTTGCCGCCGAGCCCGGAGCGGCCGTGACCAGGCGCGCGCTGTTCGAGAACGTCTGGGAGTCGCACTGGTTCGGATCGACCAAGACGATCGACGTGCACGTCGCCTCGCTCAGGCGCAAGCTCGGAGATCCGGGCTGGATCGAGACGGTGCGCGGCGTCGGCTTCAGGCTGCGGGCGCCGGAGTGACCAGGCGGCTGCTGTTCAGCTACCTCGGACTGGCGCTGCTCGTGCTGCTCGTGCTCGAGATACCGCTCGGCATCGTCAACGCCCGCAACGAGAGCTCCGATCTGAAAACGAAGGTCGAGCGCGACGCCAGCTTCCTGGCCGCTTACTCCGAGGACACGCTCGAGAACCACTCCAATCCGCGCGCGCTCGGCGTGGCGGCGGCCGACTACAGCGCGAAGACGGGCGGTCGCGTCGTCATCGTCAAACGTAGCGGGGTCGCGATCATCGACACCAACCCCCCGGCGCCCGGCTCTCGCACCTTCGCCACGCGTCCGGAGATTCGTGCGGCCCTGAGAGGGGGAGTGAGCACGGGAATCCGCTACTCGAAGACGTTGCACGAGCGCGTGCTCTACGTGGCCGTTCCCGCCTCCTCGGGCACTCGGGTGACGGGTGCCGTCAGAATCACCTACCCGACCTCGTCGGTGGACTCGCGCATCCTTCGCTACCGGCTGATGCTGCTGGCGATCGGCGGCCTCGTGCTAGTGGCGGCGACGCTGGTGGGACTTCGCTTCGCCCGCTGGGTGTCGGCTCCGCTGGCGCGGCTGGAGACCGTCACGGCCGAGGCCGGCGCCGGCGATCTGACCACACGTGCCAAGGAGGAGGGTCCTCCCGAGGTGCGCTCACTCGCCGCCGCCTTCAACCACATGATCAGCGAGCTCGAGCAGCTCGTGCGCTCGCAGGAGGAGTTTGTAGCCGACGCCTCGCATCAGCTGAGGACGCCTCTCACGGCGCTCAGGTTGAGGCTCGAGAACCTGGGCGGCGAGGCGTCGGACTCCGTCCGTATCGACCTGGAGCCGGCGCTGGAGGAGGTCGAGCGGCTCTCTAGGCTGGTGGCCGGGCTGCTCGCGCTGGCCCGCGCCGAGGTGTCGTCGCCCGAGCGAGTCGACCTGGCGAAACTCGTGGATGGCCGGATCGATGCCTGGTCGGCGCTGGCTGCCGAGCGAGAGGTGAAGCTCGAGGCGAACGTCTCGGGTGTGGCGCTGGCCGGCCCCGACCGGCTCGCGCAGGCGCTCGAGAACCTGCTCTCCAACGCGCTCGCCGTCTCGCCGCCGGGCGCCACGGTCACGGTCAGCGGCGCTCACGGCGAGCTGCACGTGACCGACCAGGGGCCCGGAATGAGCGCCGTAGGGCGCGAGCGCGCCTTCGATCGCTTCTGGCGCGGAGGCGAATCGGGCACCGGCTCGGGGCTCGGACTGGCCATCGTCAAGCGCCTGATCGAGATCGACGGAGGCAAGGTCGAGTTGCGCGCGGCCCCGGGCGGCGGTCTCGACGCGGTCATCCGTCTGCGCACGACCTGATTTCCGCCGGACCGGACCGTCCGGACCCCGGTCCTATACTCGGACCACCTGCCCGATCTGACGACAACCAGCGGCCTTCCGGTCAACTTCGCCGGCTCCGGTAGCCCCGAGAGCTGGCCCCCTTCGCACTTCTTCGCCGGGCCGGAAAAGCTTCGCCGCAGCCTGCGCGATCTACCCGGCGTGGGGGCGACGCTGGAGCAGTCTCTTGCCGAACTCGGGCTGCGCAGCGCGGGCGACCTGCTCGCGTACCGGCCCTTCCGCTATGAGCCGGCCGCCCCCCAGCGCTCGATCGCCGAGCTGCTGATCGGCGAGGAGGCGACGATCGAGGGCGAGGTGCGCCAGATCGGCTCGCGCCGCTCGGGCCGGCGGCTGACGCTCGTTGAGGCGCTTGTCTCGGACGGGACAGACGAAGTGCCCTGCGTCTGGTTCAACCAGACCTGGCTGACGGAGAAACTCGTGCCGGGGACGCGCCTGCGCGCCCGCGGGCAGCTGCGGCGCGGCTCCTTCGTGGTCAAGGCCTACGACCTGGGCGAGCCCCGCGCGACGGCCGACAACGCGCCCGTCTACTCCGCCAGCGAGGACGTCTCGCTCAAGCGGCTGCGCGGCCTGGTCGAGCGTGTGCTTCCTCTTGCGCGCGAGCTGCCCGATCCGCTTCCGGCTTCGCTCCGCGCCCGGCTCGCTCTGCCGCTGCGCTCGGACGCGCTCTTTGCCCTGCACCGCCCCGAACGCCAGGGGCAGGGCGAGGAGGGAAGAAGGCGCCTGGCCTTCGACGAGCTGCTGCTCTTCCAGCTCGCCCTGGCGAGCATCGCCCGCGAGCGCGACAGCTCCGAGGCGCCGGCGCTCGGCGCGCCGGGCCCCCTGATCGAGAGCTACCTGGCCGCGCTTCCCTTCCGGCTCACCAAGCATCAGCGCTCGGCGATCGCCGAGATCGACCGTGACCTGACAGGCTCGCGTCCGATGCAGCGTCTGCTCCAGGGCGACGTCGGCTCGGGCAAGACCGTCGTCGCGCTCTATGCGCTTCTGCGCGCGGTCGAGGCCGGTTACCAGGGCGCGCTGATGGCGCCCACCGAGACCCTGGCCGAGCAGCACTTCCTGACCGTTGAGGAGATCTGCCGCGGGCTTGGGGTGGAGTGCCTGCTACTCACGAGCGCGCTGCCGGCCAAGGAGCA
>JADGPD010000027.1 GCA_017882615.1 Thermoleophilia bacterium | reverse complement strand
ACGAGCAACACGGCGAATACGGCGGCGAGCGACAGCCCTATCGTCGGGTCGCGCTTCCAGGCCCTCCGCAACGTGACGTAAGCGCCGGCAAGCCAGGCCAGGTAAGCCGCGATGCCGAGAATTCCAAGCTCGGCCGCAACGGTCAACGGCGTCGTGTGCGAGGTGTCTTTCTTGGTGGAGGCGCTGGACGCCGATTTGTTCTGGGCGGCGAGCGGCTGCGAGCCGACGCCCACCCCGACCAGAGGATGGTCGGCAAATACGTCAAAAGTGATCGAGGCAAGATGCGAGCGCCCGCTGGTCAGGCGGCGCAGAGAGTGGCCCTGACCGCCCACGGCCGCAATCCCGGCGCCGACGAGCGCCAGCGTGAGAGCGCAAATCGCAACCATCCTGCGGGTGCGCCGGCCCGCCAGCACCAGGGTGATACCAACCACCACGATGAAAAGAGCAACCAGGCTCGACTGGGAGTACGAGTAATACAAGCCGATCCAGATGAGGGCGATCATCGCCGCCGTGAGCGCCAGGAGGCGGCGGTTCTGCCACATCAACACGACGAGAACGCTCAATGCCAGAGCGAGATGGCGCCCGTAGATGTTCGGGTCGGAGAAGAGCGAATTGGTGCGGAAGAAGCTGGTGTAGATGTTCGACACCTCGAGCTTGTGCGAGAAGTAGATGTGGCCGGTGGCTTCCTCCCACAGGCCGAAGGCCGAGAAAGCGACCGCCTCTCCAATCAGAACGAAGGCCAGGGCCTTCGGTAGCCACGATCGGGTGGGCTCGTGAACCACGACGGCAACGAGCGCCAGGAAGGGGAAGAGAAAGGCGGCGAGCTCGATCGAGCCCGCCTTCACGTCCTTGGCCCAGAGCAAGGAGAGCGCATACAGGAAGATCAAAACCGCGCTTGGAACGGCGAGTGAGCGAGGGACGCGACGTGCCGGCCCGTTTCGCAGCAACCTCCAGGCGAGCGCAAGCCCGGCCGCCGCGAGCACCCCATACAGAGGCAGGAGCAAGTTCGCGTGCTGCGAGCCGAGCGAGACTCCTATCCGGAAGGGGGCGGCGACGAGCAACGCGACCGGCGCGGCTCCGGGGTGCCGGTTGAACAGGAAGGCGATGCCGAGAACGACCAGCCCCGCTCCAACGAGCGCCACGGCCCGCGTTGGCGAAGTGACCAGGAGCTTCAGATCGTTCCCCGGAACGAGCGCAAACGCCATCCACACCTCGGCCGCGAACAACAGGCCGAGGCCCGCGAGAATCACTCGATTCCCGCCCAGCAACACCGGGAAGCAGGCGAGCGCCCCCAGAACTGCGGCCACATAGGCCAGGTCGGCATGAGCATGAGACATAGGCTTGCGCCGCAGACACTAGCGGCTGAGTAATGGCCGCAAGCGCACCCGGCACGGCCGCTCACTCGGCCTTATGCTGGCGCTGTTCGCTCACGCATGCTGCGAGATCTTGAGATGGCCACCAAAATCCTCATCGTCAGCTTCTACTTTCCGCCGGCAGGTGGCGGGGGAGTGCAGCGCTGGCTGAAGCTGGCCGGCTACCTGCCCGGACAGGGAATAGAGACGCATGTTCTCGCTCCCGACGATCCGCGCTGGATCCAGAGCGACCCCGAGCTGGAGATTCCGGCCGATGTGCACGTCCACCGCGCTCGCTACCACGGCCCGAGCGGAATCCGGCCGGGCGAGCGGCTGCTTGGCCTGAGCGGACTACGCCGGCTCTGGCGCCGGGCGCTGCTCACACCGAGGCGCCTGCTGGTTCCAGATGAGAACGTCGGCTGGGTCGCGAGCGCGCTGCCAGCGGCGCGGCGGATTGTCCGACGCGAGGGCATCGACGTCGTGATCACCACCTCGCCGCCGACCTCCGTGCACATGATCGGCGCGCACCTGCGGCGCCACAGCCAGGTGCGCTGGATCGCGGACCTGCGCGACTCGGTCGTCGCCAAGTCCGACCGCCATTACGAGCGCGCGCTGGTGCGCCTCAAGGAGAAGGCGAACCGCAGGCTGGCCCGCATCGTCGCCCGTCGTGCCGACGCGATCGTGTGCGTTACGCCGACGATCGCCGCGCAGATGAGCGCGCTCGGCGCCCGCGGCGAGACGCTGGTGATTCCTAACGGAGCCGATTTCGACGACTTCGCGGAGATCGCATACGAGCCGGGCGAGCGCTTCCGCATCACCCACACCGGCAACTTCTTCGGCAAGCGCGACCCGCGCCCGTTCCTCGGCGCGCTGGCCCAGATCGATGCGCCGGTCACCGCCCGCTTCATCGGCGAGTTCAGGACTGC
The DNA here is from genome assembly GCA_017882615.1 of Thermoleophilia bacterium. Taxonomy (GTDB): domain Bacteria; phylum Actinomycetota; class Thermoleophilia; order Gaiellales; family Gaiellaceae; genus Fen-549. Next base: position 19,692 of record JADGPD010000027.1, on the reverse strand, counting down.
CGACCGCTTGTGGGCCGAGAGCCTCGGTCTGGGCGAGAAGCTTGAGCTGATCCGCTTTCAGCCGCACGCGGAGGCGATTTCCTCGCAGCGGAACTCAGAGGCACTGCTGCTCTTGATTCCCCACTCCGCCGGTCGCGGCGTCGACGTCACCTCGGGAAAGATCTACGAGTACCTCGCGGCCAGGCGCCCGATCCTCGCCGCGGTGCCCCCACAGGGCGCGGCCGCGGATTTGATTCGCAAGGCCGGCGCCGGTCTCGTCGTCCCTCCCGACGACAGCGAGGCGATCCGCATCGCTCTCAGCGAACTCGTCGAGCGCTGGCGCAACGGGAAGCTCAACGACGTGGAGCTATCGCCCGAGCTGGTCAGCGAGATCGATCGCAAGGAACGTATGCGCGAGATCGCCGAGCTGATCGGGCGGATCGCCGCTCTCTGAGCGCCTCGGCTCTACAGGCGGATCGCCCGAGTGCGTGAGGACGATGTGCCAGATTCGGCACGGAGCTGGAGCATTTGAATGCGTCGCCGCCGGCTACCGTTTTATCCGCCCCGTGGGAGGGTGGGGGTGGTGGGTGGCATTGAGGCGCTCCTCCCCGGGTAGCCGCCCCTATCGAACCCATCCCACTAAGAACGCGCGACCAATGTGGCCGAGCCGCGGGCGCCAGAGGCCTAGCGGGATAGGCTCAAAGCCGTCCGAAGCGCTTGAGGTAGCGGAAGAGATAGACGAGCGCCGGCTTGGGATCGCGCAGCGAGAGAATCGGCTCGACGAAGGGTGGCCTGGCGATGACAGGGCGCTCGCCCTTCATCAACGTGATCGCCCAGTGCTTTCTGCAGCCCTTGCTCGTGCTCGGCTGCGGCGGCCGGCCGGTCAGGTCGAGATAGGCGATGTGGGCCAGGTTCACGCCACACGCCGCCGCGAGCGAGTGCCACATCCAGAGCCGAGGGTTTATCTCCATCAGCTTGAACTCGCCGCTGCGGGGATCGCGCTTGAACTCCACCTGCGAGATGCCGGTGAAGTCGCAGGTCTTTAACAGGCGCAGCGAATCTTCGACCAGCTCGGGCATCCAGAGCGCCTCGCCGTGCCGGCAACTACCGACGCCGCGCGGCACCAGCTTGCGACTGCGTGGAGTCTGGCGAAGCTTTCGTCCGCAGAAGACGCCGAGCGCGCGGCCCTCGCGATCGAGGTAGCTGCCCACGGTGTAGAGCTCCTTGTCGCCGCCGGGAACGACCTCCTGCAACATCGGGGCGTAAGGCTCGGCCATCGCGTAGGCCTCGTCGAGGTCGGCCATCGAGTCGCAGCGGAAGACGCGGCGCCTGGGATAGACCTTACGGAAGGCGATCGGCTCCGACGGCTTGACGAAGAGCGGAAAGCCCAGCTCGCTCGCGGCCTGGCGGGCCTCGTCTGCCGAACCCGGGTAGAGCGTTCGCGGCGCCGCGACGTTCGCCTCGGCGGCGCGCGCGAGCTGCCAGCTTTTCTGCTGCAGAACGTCCAGCTTCTCGGCGTCGGGGGCCGGGCAGAGCAGCTTGCCGCCCAGGCCGGGCAGCGCTCGCGCGATCGAGGCCAAGCCATCGTCGTGGGTGGCGAAAATCGGCGCAGGCGCGGGCAATAGCTCGGCCAGCTCGGAGAGGAAGGCGGCGAAGCGCTGCTCTTCGGCGTAAGGATCTGGACAGAGCAGCGGCAGGCAATAGCGCGAGCGGAGCCCGATCGCGAACGGGCGATGGTCGAGCGCTAGTACCTTCACGCCCGCCCGCGCCAGCGTCTGGATCGCGCCCAGGCCGTTGACCCAGCCAACCTCGAGCACGATCGCCGGCGCCGCGGACGAACCGTCGAGATAGTGCGCGATGCGCGATCGCGTCTCTTGATCGATGATCTTCTCGCTCATCCGGGGGCGATCGTACCGGCTGCCGAAGTCGCATAACCCTTGGAACCCCCTTGCAGTGAGGCAATCGGGCTGCAGGCCAACCGATCGGCCTCCCGAAACGAGTTCCAGATACGATCGATCGCTGGCCGAGCGTCTTCGGCACCCTTCATCGATGCGTGCGACGAACCAAATAGCGACGAAGCTCGAGCTGAGATGACCACTCGATGATTCGAAAGCAGATCGGCCGCCTCGCTAAGCAATCCCTGGTCTACGGGATCGGGGGCATCGTCTCGCGCTTCGTCGCGCTCTTCCTGCTGCGCGTCTACACGCACTTTCTCCCTCCGAAAAGCTACGGCGCGGTGGCCCTTATCCTGGCCACGGAAGCGGTCATGGTCATCCTCCTGCGGGCGGGAATCCAGAACGCCTTCTTCCGCTTCTACTACCTGACCTCGGATCCGATCAAGCGACGGACCGTTGTTCGCACCTCGTTCTGGTACACGATGACTGCCGCGACTGTCGGGCTCGCGCTGGGGCTGATCTTCGCGCCCCAGATCGCGTCTTTTCTCGGACTAAAGGCCGGACAGATCAACTTGGTGCGGGCGGGCTCGGTGTTTCTCTGGGGCGACATGAACTACCAGCAGCAGACCGCGATCTTCCGCGCCGAGCAACGCTCGATCTCCTATGCCATTGCCAGCGTCAGCAATGTGATCATCACCATCTGTGGGACGTTGCTGCTCGTCGTGGGTCTACACAAGGGAGCGATCGGACTGATCGTCGGCAACTTCACCGGCACCCTGTGCGTGTACACGGTGTTGCTCGCCTATCGAGCCCGGCTGCTCGGTTTCGAGTTCGATCTCCGCCTCTACCGGGCTATGGAGCACTTCGGGCTACCACTACTTCCATCGGCGCTCGCTCTCTGGGCGACCAAGTTCTCCGATCGCTTCTTCGTCAACCACTACCTCGGCCAGACCCAGGTCGGCGTCTACTCGTTCGGCGTGATGATCGCCTCGGCGCTGGTGCTGGTCATCACCGCCTTCCAGCTCGCCTGGCCTGCCTTCGCCTACTCGATCGACGACGACGACGAAGCGCGCCGGACATACGCCTACGTGCTGACCTACTTTCTCTACTTCATGACCTGGGCGGCAGTCGCGTTGTCTCTGCTTGCACCGTTCCTGGCTCACGTGCTCGCAGGTAGGCCCTCCTTCCGCCCGGGCGCCCGATTCGTACCGCTACTCGCCTTCGGCAGCGTGATCTTCGCCGGCTACTCGGTGGTGGTGATCAGCATCGGCCGTGTGCGCAAGACCGGCGCCAACTGGATCATCACGGGGCTGGGCGCGCTCGCCGACGTTGGTCTGAACATCCTGCTCGTCCCGCGGGTAGGCGCAATCGGCGCCGCCTGGTCGCTACTCGGCGCCTACGGGGCGATGTTCATCGGGATGAGCTGGCACGCGCAGCGGCGCTTCTATGTTCCGTATCAATGGCGTCGAGTAGTCACGTTGCTGGGCGTCGGAGTCGCGCTCGTCCTGGCCGGCAAGGCTCTTTCGGTCTCGGCGCCCCTGGCGCTCGCTTTCGCCGTCGCCTACCCCGCGCTGCTGTTCGTCTTCTTTTTCTATCAGGCCTCCGAGCGGAAGCAGATAGCCAGGCTCGCTCGCCGCGTCCTTCACATCCAGCGTGCCTAGGTGTCAGCGCACGATGACGAGCGTGCTGGCCCGGTAGGGCCCGGAGCGAACGATCGCCCGGTAGCGGCCGGGCGCCGAGGGAGCCTGCAGCGCCAGCGAACTGCTCGTGGCCGGACCGATCTGTCCGTTGAAGCGCCAGCGCACGGACTTCCGATCGGTCGAGATGGTGAGCCGGAACATCGTCCCGGCGACCACGTGAATGAGCTTCGGTCGCAGGCTCAGGATGCGGACGCGCACAGGAATCGACGGCGCGGTTGCAGCCGATTCGTTACCTACGAGATCTACCGCCCGCAAAGTCAGGTTGTGCCAGCCCGTCAGAAGGCTCCCCTCGAGCGTTCCCTTCCAGTCGAACCTGCCCGGTCTCGCAGCGCGGTTTCTCGTCGTCTCGGCCAGCTTCCCGTCGACGAAGAGGAGGATGCGGGCGCGCTCGTTCAACCGGTAGCTGACGTGAAGCGCGTCCCTGTTGTGATCGCCGTCCGGCGAGATCGTGTGCGGGCTGACGGAGATCGAGCCGAGCTTGGGTGGCTGGGTGTCGAGCTGAATGACGTTTGGGAGCGGAATCCACAGCCGTTTGTTCGCGAGGAAGACGTGCACGTGGTAGTTCCCGTTCGGAGCGAGTTGACCGCTGTTGTCGCGCCCGTCCCAGATCACGTGCAGCGGCCCCGAAGGCTCGTCTTCGCTGTCGATGAGTCGTCTGGTCTCTCCGCCCTTCGGCCCGACGATCAAGAGCGTGACCCGCTCGCTCCGGCGAAGCGAGAACGCGATTCTGGCCTTTGACGTGTCGCAGCGGCAGATAGGCGAGAACTGCTTCGTGACGCGAGTGCTCGTTATCGGCACCGGCTCGAGCTTCAGGTGCTCGGTCACCGCGAAGGCGATAGCTGTCGCCACCACGAGGAGCGTGACGAGGGCAGGAGGACCGAAGCGCTTGAACACGGGCGGACTGAGTTTACGTGCCGACCTGAGTCGTGTGGCGAGAAGCCTTAACAGAATGCCGACCTCCGACTGGGCTCGATTCGGCGCGTCCGAGGCTAGAAGGCAGGGAGTGCTCCTAGTCGGCGGCTTCGGGTGCGACCGCGGCAGGCGACAGCGCGCCGCCGAGCGCGGTTAGGCGGTGGAGTGCTTCATTTGAAGCTAGCCCTTAGAGCTTCTAATCACTCGACAGGCAACTTGTCTCGTGGTAAACTGAGACTCGCTTTCGAGCTGCCGCCAGTGACTTCTACCGCCGCCACCGTTCTCGTCTGCGAAGACGATCCCAGTCTCCGCCTTCTGTTTCGGCTGACCATCGAGCCTCACGGCTATAACGTCGTCGAGGCCGGGGATGGCCGATCGGGCATCGAATTGGCGCGGAGCGTCGAGCCTGACCTGGTTATCGTTGACATGGGTCTGCCCGACTGCAGCGGCATCGAGGTTGTGCGAGCGATCAGAAGCGGGGAGCCCGCGCTTGCGAAGACGCCGGTCTTGATGGCGACGGGGAGCATGCATCCCGGTGACCGGCTAACGGCGGAGGATGCCGGCGTAGACGCCTTCCTCTACAAGCCCTTCAACATGATCAGGCTGGTCACCGAGGTTCAGCGACTGTTGGGTAAGCGCGAGACCAGCGATCCCGGCCTCTCGCTCCGGCGCCTTCACTGAGCGCCGTTATCTCGTAACAGGCGCGACCGCGTTGCATTGCTCGCAGTGCTGCTCGAACGGCACTGCGTGAACGCAGCACGGCAAAGGTATCGACCAGGCGTGAAGACGCGTTGCGGTGTCAACCATTCGCGTCGTGACTACGACTCGGGACATCTCGATCGGAGCGGCGTACTTCGGCGGTTCACTCATGAGGAGGCTCATGCGGGGAGCTTCTCCTTGGGGGCTAGGTTTTCTCAGAGCCCAAGCGACTGGCTCGATACGAACGCTATCCCCTTTGAAAACGTTTTCCTAGCGCCGAATCGGGGATTGATATCCCTCTTTTGGGGGTTTAGATCGAAATCGTTTTCTCTATTAGCCGGATTTCTGCCAAACGCGATCGCGTCGAAGACAGCTGAGCGCGATCAATTCGAAAAAGCCGGCCTCGCCCCCTCTAATTCCGGCCTCGCCTGCCGAAAAAGGGAATGCGGTTCCACTCCAAGCGAAACTCCGGGAGGGCTTACAGATGGTGATCTGGATAGTCGCGGCGGCAACGTCTTTCATCGCCCTTGGCTTCATTACGATGGAGTACCGAACGCATAATCCGCACTGAGCTCTGGCTTCTCGCTTGAAAGCGTGAACGGAGCAGCGACCGCGATGGCGAGGAATCCCCACGTCATCGGGTCCTCGAAGAAGTCCGCGTAGAACAGGCTCTGCACGGCTATCGCCGTCAAAGCCAGCGCGCAAACGAGCTGAACGCGCCCCGAGAAGGTTGGGCCGGCGCGCCTGAATGTCACGAGTAACGAGCTGGCGAGCAGCCAGAGAAAGAGTCCGAAGCCGATCAATCCTCCTTCGGCGGCGACGGTCACCGGCGTGGTGTGAGAGGCGGCCCTGCGCAGGTCTCGTCCGGACATCCCGGTGAGATCGGCGTAGGCGCGCCTGAAGCCGCCCATGCCGACTCCGACGACCGGGTGATGGACGGCGATTCGTATCCCGTGCTCGACCAGGGTCGAACGCGCCGAGGTGATGCTGTTCAAATCGGTCTTAGGGCCGTAGAGCATCTTCGCTCGAGCCTGCGGCGTCACCAGTGCGACGGGCACGAGCAGTATCGTCGCGGCCAGAAGTGGAATGGCCGCACGCCCGCGCCAGGCGACGAGAGCGGCAGCCAGTGTCCCGACAACGAGCGCCGCGAAGCTCGACTGGGAGAACGAGAGCGCAAGCCCGATCCAGAGCGCCCCGATCGCACAGGTCGCGACGGCGAGCCAGGGGCGGCGGGCGAGCGCAGCAACGAGCGCAAGGCCGGCCAATGCGGCGAGCACCAGGAACGGCCACCACACCCACGACAGAATGCCCGTGACGTTCGACCGCGCGAAGGAGAGAACGAGCCCGATCCAGAGCGCACCGAGAATCGGCACCGAAACCGCGAGCCCGGTGCGGCCGGCTCGTGTGAGCACGAGCGCGAGACAGGCCAGTATCGCGAGCACCAGGAAGCGTCCGTAGATGGACGGGTCCCAGAACACCGAGTTGATCCTGAAGAACGGCGCGTAGGCGTTGGAGTTGATGACCTTCGGATTGAAGAAGATGTCGCGCGTCGCGTACTGATACGCGCCGACCAGCGCGAAAACGAGGGCCATCGAGACGAGCTGCAAGAGCAGGCCTTGTAGCAACCGCCGCGACCAGCGCACCCGGGCCAGCGTCAGGGCGAGGAAGGTGAATGGCAGCAGCGCGGCGTCGAGCTCGGTCGCCCCCCTGCGAACGTCGATGCTCCAGATCAGCGACACCGCGCTCCAGACGACGAATCCCGCCAGCGGCCACGCGAGCTGGCCCAGCTCTCGCGATCGCTTGTCGCCCCGGTAGAGCTCCAGCGCGAATACCAGAGTCGCCGCCGTGATCACCACGTAGAGAAGAAGGAACGAGTTGTAGATCGAGTCGCTCAGCTTGAACGGAAGACGGGCGGGAACGCAGGCCAGCGCGAGAAACGGCAGCAGCGCGGGCCAGCGCCGCAGCACGACGATGAGAGCTACGACGATGACCCCCACGATCGCGGCGATGGTCGCCAGCGCGACCAGGCCGGTGTCGGGCGCGAACGCGTTACCCGCGAGCCCGCCTCCGCAGGCTGTGAGCGCGAGCCCAAAGAGGCGCACCCTTCTCTCTCTGCCGAGCAGTAGTCCGATTAGTCCGAGTGCCGCTAGCGGGCCGCCGATTTGCGCGAGCGTGTCCATTACCTTCCCGTCAGCTTCCGCTCAGCGCGGAGCGAGGGCCGCCGCCGCCGCGTATTGCAGGGTAAAGCCTTCAAAGCCGAGCAAGTTTACAGCGGTGGGTCAGCCCACCGGCGACGCGCCCCGCCGAACGCTCATAGAGCGTGGGCGCCTAGGTCGAAAGCTCCTCGGCCGGGCTCGGCCCCGAGCGCCGAGAAAGTAGGTGGGCGACCCCCCAAGCGGCGAACACGAGAACGCCCAGCCCGAGTCCGGCCAGAACGCTGATATCCGTCCAGCGACCCGGTAGCGGCTCGAGCAGCTTGAGACCGCTCAAAAGCAGCACGACCGAGAAGGCGACGCGAAGAACGCGATCGGGAATGCCGACGCTCACCTGGCTACCGATCATGATGCCGGGGATCGAGCCGGGGAGCATCCAGAGAAGCGCGTGCCAGGCCACGTCGCCGCTGACGACGTGACCAAGGCCGGCCACCCAGCACAGAGCAGCGGCATGGAAGATGTCGGTGCCGACGATCCGCCTCGCGGTCAGCGGAAAGGCGAGCAGCATCACCAGCCCGAAGAAGGTGCCGCTGCCGACGGAGGTGAGCCCGACGACGAAGCCACCGGTCGCTCCTAGCGAGAGGGCGATTACGTGGTCACGACGGCGGAGCAGGAACGTCTCGTCGCTCGCTTGGACGCCTCCCTTGATGAACGTCTTGAGCAGAAAGCCGATCCCGCCCAGTATCAGCGCCGCCGCGATGATCCGCTTCTGCAGGCCGACCGCCCCTTCGCCCAGGCGATGAGAGATCCAGACGCCGACCAGCGACATCGGCAGCGAGCCAACGAGCATCCAGAGGACGAGTCGCTTGTGGATCGTCCCGAGAGCGTGGTGGCGGGCGGCGCCGAACGACTTGAAGATCGCGCCGTGCATCAGATCGGTGCCGACGGCCTTCCCGGGATCGAAACCGAAGACGAGCATCAGGAGCGGCGTCATCAGAGAGCCGCCGCCCATCCCGGTCATACCGACCAGTGTGCCTACGCCGAGACCCAGCAGAACGAACTGCCAGGTGCCTCCGCTCACGGGCGATAAGCCTCTATGAGTACGTCAGCCACTTCGGGCCGGGTGAACTCGATCGGAGGCTCTTCGCCCGCGGCGAGCATCTCGCGCACCTTCGTGCCCGAGAGGAAGACGTGATCGTCGGCGCCGTGCGGGCAGGTCTTGTTCGAGGCCATCGAACCGCACTTTTTGCACCAGAACGAGTGCTCGAACATCATCGGCTCGATGTCGAGCTCGTGCGGCTCGAACTCATCGAAGATGAGCTGTGCGTCGTAGGTGCCGTAGTAGCTGCCGACGCCGGCGTGGTCGCGTCCGACGATGAAGTGCGAGCAGCCGTAGTTCTTGCGGCAGATGGCGTGCCAGATCGCCTCGCGCGGACCGGCGTAGCGCATCGCGGCCGGAAAGGCGGAGATGACGACGCGGTCGGCCGGGTAGTAGCCCTGGAGCAGCTTGCGGTAGCAGTCCACGCGCACGGTCGAGGGAATGTCATCGGACTTCGTGTCGCCGACGAGCGGGTGGATGAGCAGACCGTCCACCGTCTCGAGCGCGACCTTGGTCAGGTACTCGTGCGCCCGGTGAATCGGATTGCGGGTCTGAAAGCCGACGACGCGGCGCCAGCCACGCTCGGCGAACAGCGCGCGCGTCTCGGCCGGATCGAGCGCCAGCTCGGGGAAGGGCGGCGCGGGGCGCTCGAACACCGTCACGTCGCCGGCGAGATAGCGAGACTTCTGACCGAGCACGCGGGCGACGCCGGGGTGGGCTTCGTCGGTGGTGCGGTAGCAGAGCTCGGCCTCGCGTTCGGCGTCGTAGTCGAACACCTCGCTCACGTCGAGAGTCGCGTGCAGGCGTCCGTCCTCGCCGGCCAGAGCAACGCGGTCGCCCTTCGGCGCTGCGTCAACTGCCAGGCAAACGGGCAGCGCCCAGGGCAACCCGCCGGGCAAGCGCATCGTCTTGAGTACCGACTCGTACTGCTCGCGACCCATGAATCCGCTCAGCGGCGAAAGCGCGCCCGAGGCGATCATGTCCAGGTCGGCGAGCTCGCGCGAGCTGATGCTGACCATCTCGAGCGACTCGACATCGTCCGGGCGCGGGCCGGTGCGGTTGACCAACTCGCCGCCGTGCGGCTTGATCAATCTGTCCAGAGCCGAGGTCATGCGACGACCTCTGCCGGGATCAGGCCGAGCTGCTCCAGCTTGGCGATCACTACGTCGGCCGCCTGCTCGGGCGAGAGCTGCTCGGTGTCCAGGGCAATGTCCGGGTTGGTCGGAATCTCGTAGGGGTCGTCCACACCGGTGAAGCCCTTGATCTCGCCGGCGAACGCCTTGGCGTAGAGGCCCTTGACGTCGCGGCGCGCGCACTCCTCGACCGAGGCGCCCACGTACACCTCGACGTAGCGGCCGAACTCCTCGACGAGCGCGCGATTCTTCTGCCGGATCTCCTCGTATGGAGAGATGGCGGCGGCGATCACCGCGGCGCCGTGGCGGGTGAGCCGCGAGGCGACCCAGCCGATGCGCTCGATGTTGGTGTCCCGATCCTCCTTCGAGAAGCCGAGGCCCTTGGACAGATTGGTGCGGACCGTGTCGCCGTCCAGGTACTCGACGATGCAGCCGCGCTCGTCGAGCGCCGGGCCGACGAGGTGCGCGATCGTCGTCTTGCCCGAGCCGGAGAGCCCCGTGAACCAGAGCGTGAAGCCACCGCCGCGCACCCGATCCGACTCGGGGTGCTCGTGCGGGTAGATGTGCTCAACAGTGCCTGCCGCCCGCTTGCCGCCGGCGGTGTCCGCGTCCTTCTCTGTCATCAGTGCCTTTCTGTGTTCGATCCGTCGAGATGAATGCCGCATTCCAGCTTCCCGGAGCCCGCCCAGCGCCCCGCCCGCTCGTCCTCGCCGGGCCGTACCGGGCGCGTGCAGGGAATGCAGCCGATCGAGGGGTAACCCTTGTCGTGCAGCGGGTTGTAGGGAATCTCGTTGACCTCGAGATAGGCCCGTACTCGCTTCTCGCTCCAGTCGGCGAAGGGATGAATCAGCCAGAGATTGTGGCGCTCCGACCATTGGATCTTCTTCAACCCCGCGCGGCTCGGCGACTGGTCGCGACGGACGCCCGAGATCCAGGCGCCGTACGGCGCCAGCGCGCGCTCGAGCGGCTCGACCTTGCGGATCTGGCAGCAACGGTCGGGGTCGCGCTCCCAGAGGTTCGGGCCTTCCTGCAGGTGCTGCTCGGCGACCGAGATGATCTCCGGACTGACCAGGTTCAGGCCGTAGCGCTCGACCAGAAGATCGCGCGTGTCGTATGTCTCGCGGAAGAGGAGCTGAGTGTCGAGCTCGATCACGTCAACCCGCAGCCCCAGCTCCGAGAGCATGTGCACCAGCGCCGAGGACTGTTTCTGCCAGGAGCAAGTCAGGCAGAGCTGCGGCCCGAAATTCTCGCTCGCCCAGCTCAGGAGCTCTTCCGCCGAAAGCGGCTCGAGCTCGTGCGCGAGCCGCTCGGCGAGCTCAGGCGAATACTCCAATCCAGGAGTCGTGTCAGCCATCACCGAGTATTGCCCTGAGCGTGTCGGAGCGAAGCCCGAGTCGAAGCGCCTCGAGACCGAGAGCCTCCTCGGGCGGGATGTTGCCGAGGTTCACCTCGGAGCCGTAGTGGGCGATGAGCCAGGATTGAGCGGCCTTGAGCGGCGCCTCGAAAATGAGGTCGTTGATCGGAACCTCGTGCGCGATCTCTTCCACGAGCCCGGAGCGCATCTCGCCCGACGGCCGGAAGATGCCTGCGGTGCCGCCCTCTCGTCCCTCGGTGATCACTTTCCAGGCACCGGCGCTGAGCTCTTCCTTGATCCACTTCACCCATTCGAAGGGCGCGAAAATGACCTCGGCGTCTTTCGAGCCGACTTCGGAAAGGACGGTGAAGTCGCGCGCAAAGTCGGCGATCAGCTCTAGCTTGCGCTCGCGCGGCAGGTCGATCGTGCCGTCCGAGATCTCGACGTGAGTCAGGCCGATCTTGGACATCCAGCTCTTGTACCCGTCTAGCTTGTTGAGCGTGAAGGAGACTTCGAACAGGGTGCCGCCACAGACGACCGGCGTCTCCAGCGAGCGGTAGAGGGCGATCTTCTCGGCGAGGTTGCAGGTGATGTACGAGGAGCCCCAACCGAGCTTCGCCACGTCGATGTAGTCGCCGGCGACCTCGTAGAGACCTTCGATCGCGGCGATAGTCAAGCCCTTGTCGAAGATGTGCGTGAGTCCCTGAGCACGCGGCTTGGCGCTGCGAGGCGGGAGAGCGAGGAATCCGTCAGAGGCAGTCATAGAAAGTTCTCCAATCGTTTACGGGCGGGTTTCCCGAAGGTCGTGTTGAGCGGAGTTTCCATGACCGTCGCTACCGAGTGACGGTTGAACCGCAATCGCCGACCCGCTACACCGGCGTCTACCGCTCCTCCCGGGCGGCGTCGGCAGCCCGGGCGAGCCTGAGCGCCAGCTCCTCGACCGTCTTCGGATCCATGAGTAACTCCAAGTCGCCGTCCATTTCGTGAGAGATGAAGAGCGACACCTGCCCGTCGCTGTTCGCATCCGCGTAAACGAGAACCGCGTCCCCGGTATCGAGACTCTCGAATCGGAGCGCGCCCTCGCTCAACCCGTTCTCGTTCTCGTTCCCGTTCCCGTTCTCGTTCAGCTCGTTGTCGTCCACGATCGTCTCCGCTGGGGAAGGATCGTTCGAAAGCATAGCTACTCGAGCGCCGCAGTGGTCAAATTAACTTATTTCATCGATACATACCTCTAATTCGTAACCGCCATCCACCCAGGCGCAGAGCCGCGACATCCCCGAGATAGCCGCGGCCCTGCGGGTGGCGACCTCTCAATCGAGGGCTGGGGCCAACTCGCGCTTGGCAGCCGGCTGCTCATGGCGCCCGAAGCGTGTAGCCGGCAGCCATTCCAGCCAGCTCGGCAGGTACCAGTTCCAGCGCCCGAGCAGCTTCATCGCCGACGGGAGAAGGACTCCCCGGATGATCGTGGCGTCGATCAGCACGGCAATGGCCAGACCGAAGCCGGCCTCTTTCATTTCGATCAGGCGCAGACCGGCGAAGATCCCGAAGACCGCCACCATCACCACGGCGGCCGCGGTCACGGTTCCGGCGGTGGAGAGAATCGAGCGCTCGACCGCCGTCTCGGTCTCGACTCCGCGATCAACCAGCTCCTTGATGCGGCTGATGATGAAGACGTGGTAGTCCATCGAAAGCCCGAACAGGATCACGAACAAGAAGAGCGGCAACCAGGAAACGATGTTCCCGGACGACTGGAAGCCGATCAGCGAGTCGCCCCAGCCCCACTGGAAGACCGCGACCAGCACGCCGTAGCTCGCCCCGACCGAGAGCAGGTTGAGGATGATCGCCTTGATCGGTACCACGATCGAACGGAAGGTCACGAGCAGGAGCAGGAAGGCCAGCCCCAGGACGAAGGTGAAGACGATCGGCATTCGCGCCTTGATCATCGCGTTGAAGTCGCTCGTGCCGGCCGTCTCGCCCGTGACCGCCACCGTGGCGCCGGGGATCTTCGCGACCGTGGTCGGGATCAGATCCTTGCGTAGCGTTGAGAGAGCGGCCATGGAGGCTTCGTTCGTCCCGTCCCCGGCCAGCGGGACTTCGATTGCGACAAAAGTGCCTTCGGCGTTCATCCTGACGTCGATCGGCTCGAACATCTTTCCGCTCGCGACCGCCTGCCGGCGCAGGCTCGCGATCGCCGCCTGGGCTTGCGTTGAGCGGAGATCAGAGCCTTGAATCACGACGTCCGCCGGCGCTTGAGCGCCCGGGAAGGTGGCGTTGATCGCCTTGTACGCCTTGACCGTCTGGAAGCTCGCGGGCATGTCGACCATGCTCGGGATCGCCGTGCGCATGCTGAGCGCAGGGATTGCCAGGCAGAGCAGAACGGCGATGGAGCCGAGCGTCGAAATCAGCGGGTGCCTGAGCACGGGGTGCAGGATCGCCGACCACAGGCGCGAGTCGCCGCTGCGCTTACCGCCCCGGCGCAGGAAGGGTATCCGGCCCCGCTCGACCTTGTCTCCGAGCCGCGACAGCAGCGCCGGTAGAACCGTCAGCGAGCCGATCATGGCGCCCGCGACCACGACCATCGTCGCAACGCCCATCGAGCTGAAGGTCGAATCGTTGGCGAGCAGTAGCCCTGCCATGGCGATCAGCACCGTCAGCCCGGAGATCAGCACAGCCTGACCGGAGGTGGCGGCTGTGCGCCGGAGTGCAGCGTGCGGCTCGAGACCCGCGGCGCGCTCCTCGCGCTCGCGGCGTAGGTAGAAGAGCGAGTAGTCGACCCCCACCGCCATTCCGATCAGCAGCACCATCGGCGCCGTGATGTCCGAGGCCGGAAGCACGTGGCTGATCATCGCGCTCAAGCCAATAGCGGCAAGCACGGCCGAGAAGGCGAGCACCACCGGCAGGCTCGCAGCGACGAGCGCTCCGAACGCGGCGAGCATGATCAAGAGAGTGATCGGCAGAGAAAGGATTTCGGCGCGGCGAAAGTCGGCGGCCACGGCCTTGTCGCCCTCGCGGTTGGCGCTGTTCTCGCCGAACTCGAAGATCTTCACGCCGGGGTGCGCCTTCCTCACCTGCGCGACGGCCGACTCGACGCCGGCGATTCTCTTTTCGGCAGTCTTCTCCACGAGCTCGACGTCAACGAGCAACGAGTGCCCGTTCTCGGCGACAGCGCCGCCCGCCCGGCCAAGCCCGATCGGCGTGCGCACGCGGCTGACACCGTCTGTCGTCTCGAGCCGCTGAACCAGGTCACTGGCGACCGCTCGGAAGGCCGGGTCGGTGACCTTCAGGCGCGAGCTTCGAATCAACAGGTTCTCGACCGGAGGGCCCTGGAAGTCGGCCTTGTCGAGCATCTTCTCGGCGCGACCGGCTTCGCCCGGACTGCTTTCGTTTCCGGCCATTCGCGTGCCCACGGCACTCCCGACGACGATCGCGACGAGCGCGAACGCGAGCCAGCCGAAAAGTGCTTTCTTCCAGCTACGCGCGCTCCAACCGCCGACGCGCCCCGCCAGGTTCGCCTTTCTCATTCTTCTCTCCCTGTGTTCGCTTGCCGTGGCCCCAGCGTCTCTCTCCAGGCGCCGGGCGGAAATGCGGCAGACCTGCCAGGGGTGGTTCGGAGAGCCCGCGTCTTCCGGGTGCGGCTAGCCGCACCCGGAACTGGGTCGCGATCGACCGACTACGGGGGGCCGCCGAGCTAGTCGGTGCGGAGGAAGGCGAGAACGGCGAGCACGCGCCGGTGCTGATCGCGCGAGGCTGGCAGGCGCAGCTTGGCGAAGATGCTGGTCACGTGCTTCTCGACCGCGCGCTCGGTGACGACCAGCTTGGCCGCGACGGCGGCGTTGCTCAGGCCCTCGGCCATCAGTGAGAGCACCTCCCGCTCGCGCGGCGTCAGCTCCGCGACCGGATCTTGGCGGCGGCGCCGACCGACCAGGCGAGAGACGATCTCCGGGTCGAGGGCGGAGCCTCCTTCGCCGACGCGGCGCACCGCCGAGAGAAACTGCTCGACGTCGGAGACGCGGTCCTTGAGGAGATAGCCCACGCCCTCGGCGCTGTCGGATAGAAGCTCCAGCGCGTACTCCGATTCCAGATAGGCGGACAGAACGAGCACCCCGGTCTGCGGCAGCTCCTGGCGAATCTGCTTGGCAGCGCGCAGGCCCTCGTCGGTTTGAGTGGGCGGCATACGGATGTCGACCACCGCAACGTCCGGGTGATAGCTGCGCACCTTCAGGAGCAGCTCGTCGGCGTTCCCCGCCTGACCCACGACCTCGAAGCCCGCGTCTTCCAAGAGATGGGCGATCCCTTCTCTCAGGAGCACGGAGTCCTCGGCTACCACGACGCGCACGGAGTCACCATCCCGGGTTGGAAGTTACTCAACTGCCGAGCAGTCTCTAGCGTATCGAGCCGGCGCGGCGGTATCGATCTCTTATTTCGCAAAGACCGCGATCGCCGGGCCCGAGAGGTCGCCCTTGGGCACGAAGCCGCGTGCGCCGCTCTCGGCGATCGACGCGCCGTAATCGGCCGCATCGCGCGAAGACGTCAGCACGATCGTGGCGCGCTCTCCCCTTTCGCGAAGCTCCTTGGCGACCACGAAGCCGTCGATGTCGGGAAGCTGGATATCCAGCAGCACGAGGTCGGGAGAAAGCTCGGCGGTGAGCTCGAGCGCGTCATGGCCGTTCGCCGCCTCGCCCACGACGACGAAGCCCTCGGCCTCGAGCAGGTGCCGGGCGCTGGTGCGAAAGGCCTTGTGGTCGTCGACTATCAGAACGGTGGTCACAGGCTCATCGTGGCACAAACCCCTGCTCTCGCCGGTACGGTCATCCACACAGTTGGGGGGCGGTTGCGGGCTGTCCGGGCTCAGGGGAGGCGCTCGCGTGCAAAGACCAAGAAAGCCTCGGCGACCCGGGTCAGCGAGCGTCCGCTGGCCTGCACGAGCATTATCTCGCGCGCGGGATCGAGGCCCTCCACGCGGGCGCAGGCGAGCTGCCCTGCCGCCAACTCGCTCTCGAGCGCCGAGCGCGAGATGAAGCCGATGCCGTAGCCGGCTATCACCGCGGAGCGCACCGACTCTTGCAGCCCGAGCTCCAGGCGAATATCGAGATCGCGCAGGCGCACGCCGAGCTTGCGCAGCTCATCCTCCAGCAGCTGGCGCACGCCGCCGCCTTCCTGCATGACGATCAGCGGCTCGCGGCGCAGTTCCTCCAGTGAGATCGTGCGATCAGCGAAGCGGTGGTCGGGGCGGCAAGCGAGAACGACGTCGTCGCGGAAGAACGGCTCGAAGACGACGCCCCGGTGCTTGCGGGCCGCGCCGACAACGCCCAACTCGAGCTCGCGCTCGGCCACCCGCTCGACGACGGTCTGGGTGTCGAAGACCGAGAGGGAGATCGAGACAGCCGGTGACTGGCGCTGGAACTCGCAGAGCAGAAGAGGCAGCGCCCGGTCGCCGGGCCCGGTCGAGGAGCCGATCTCGAGCCGCCCGCGCAGCTCCCCCTCCTCGACGCTGGCGACCTCGCTTTGCAGCTGCTCCTCGAGCGCGATCAACCGTTGCGCGCCTCGGTAGAGGCGCTGCCCGGCCTCGGTCGGCTCGACTCGCCGGCCCGAGCGATCGAGCAACCTCTGCCCGAACCGCTCCTCGAGCGCGCGGATTTGCATGCTGACGGCCGGCTGAGTCACGCCCAGACGCTCGGCGGCGTGCGAGAAGCTGTGCAACTCGACTACGGCACAGAAGGCGGCCAGCTGACGCGTGTCCATAAGCACATATTATGACGCCGAGGAGATCGCACTCTCCACTTCCTTTGCCGCCGACGCGTCCGGGGCGCGAGAGGGATATTCTCGGGCCGTGGAGCAAGAGACCCTCGCGGCACGCTATTCCAGGATGGCGGAGGAGTCCCCGGACAGGCGCGGAGTCGATCTGGCGCTGCGCTTCCTCGATCTTCTCTTCTCGGCGTCGTTCCTGTTGATCTCGCTTCCGCTCGTGGTTCTGATCGTCCCTGTCATCCTGATCTCAAGCGGCCGGCCGATCTTCTACCGCGGCGAGAGGGTTGGTCGCTCCGGCCGGGTGTTCTCGATGCTGAAGTTCCGGACGCTCAAGCCGAACGCCGAGAGCCGGCTCGGTCCCTATCTCGGTTCGGAGCTGGTCGAGCGGACGCGCTCCGAATTCACGCCGATCGGGCGCTGGCTGCGGGCCACTCAGCTCGACGAGATTCCGCAGCTGTGGAACGTGCTTCGCGGCGACATGAGCCTGGTCGGGCCGCGACCGATACGGCCGCGCTTCTTCGAGGAGCTGGCGGCCGACATTCCCGCCTACTGGCAGCGCCTGGTGGTTCGGCCCGGTCTGACGGGCTTCGCCCAGGTGCGCAAGGGCTATGAGACCTCGTGGGCCGAGAAGCTCGCGCACGACCTCGAGTACATCGCCGATCGCTCCGTGGGCCTCTACCTGCGCACGCTCGTCGCAACGGGCTGGCGCGTGCTGCGGCAGTCTCTGCGCGGCCTGGTCCGACCGCGCAAGTAGAGATCCAAACTAGACTCCTTCCCCGTGTGCGGGATCTGTGGGATCGTCTCGGCTCGAGGCGGCGTCGACCCGGCCGAGCTGGCCGCGATGAACGCCAAGCTCGTGCACCGGGGCCCCGATAGCGAGGGAACTTTCCTCGACGGCGGCGTCGGCATCGCGGCGAGGCGCCTTTCGATCATCGACCTGGAGACGGGCGACCAGCCGCTGGCGAACGAGGACGGCAGCATCCGGGTCGCGCAAAACGGCGAGATCTATAACTACCGCGAGCTGCGGGCGGAGCTCGCGGCCAAGGGTCACCGCTTCGCGAGCCACGGCGACACCGAGGTGATTGCGCACCTCTACGAGGAGTACGGACTCGATTTCGCCGCGCGCCTGCGCGGGATGTTTGCCGTGGCGATCTGGGACGCCCGCGCGCACCGGCTCGTTTTGGCGCGCGACCGCTTCGGAATCAAGCCGCTCTACTACCGCGAGGAGGCCGGAGAGCTGCGCTTCGCCTCCGAGCTGCGCTCCCTTCCGCGCGGCGAGGTCGATCCCGAGGCGCTGGAGGCTTACCTGGCCTTCAACTTCGTTCCGGCGCCCTACTCGATCTTCCGCGGCACCTTCAAGCTGCCACCCGGGCACCTGCTCGTCTGGGAAGGCGGCCAGACGCGTCTCGATCGTTTTGCCCGCCCCCGCCCCGCCGATGCGAGCGACCTGCGCAGCGAGTCGGCCGAGACGCTGGCCGAGGAGTTGCGCGCGCGCATGCGCGACTCGGTCCGCGCTCACCTCGTCAGCGACGTGCCGGTGGGCGTTTTCCTTTCCGGCGGCGTCGACTCCTCGCTGCTGGCGGCGCTGGCGGCGGAGGAATCGACAGAACCGCTTCGCACCTTCACGATCGGCTTCGAGGAGCGCTCGTTCGACGAGACGGCCGGTGCCCGCAAGGTTGCCGAGCGCTACGGGACAAACCACCGCGAGCTCGTCCTTCGGCCCGAGCCGGAATTGCTCCTACGCGCCCTGGCGGAGACCTTCGACGAGCCCTTCGCCGACTCCTCGGCTCTGCCCACCTACCTCGTCTCGCAGCTCGCGGCCGAGGACGTGAAGGTCTGCCTCTCGGGCGAGGGAGGCGACGAGTTGTTCGGCGGCTACTACACCTACTCGGCCGACCTACTCGCGGCGCGGCTCGGCCCGATCGCCCGACTCGCACGCCCCTTCGCCGAGCTGCTGCCCAGCTCGAATGCCCGGATCAGCTTCGACTACAAGGCCAAGCGCTTCACCCGCGCCGCCCACCTGCCGCCGCTCGAGCGCCACCACGGCTGGAAGGAGATCTTCGCGCCGGAGGTACGCGCCGAGTTGCGCACCGGCCGCAGCGAGTTCGACCCGGTCGACCTCCTGCGTGCCCGCTACGCCGAGACCGAGCAGGCCGAGTTGCTCGCGCGCCTGCAGGATGTCGATCTCGGCATCCCGCTCGTGGACGACCTGCTCGTCAAGACCGACCGTTCCTCGATGGCCCACTCGCTGGAGGCGCGCGTTCCCTTCCTGGATACCGTCGTCACCAACCTGGCTCTCGCCCTCCCGCGCCGGCTTAAGGTATCGGGCTTGAACAAGAAAATCTTGCTGCGGCGGGCCGCCGAGCCGCTGCTGCCGCGTGAAGTCGTGCACGGAAAGAAGCGCGGCTTCTCGATACCGGCCGCGGCCTGGTTGCGCGGCGAGCTAGCGCCTTTTGCGCGCGAGGTGCTCGCTCCCGACGTGCTGCGCCGGCAAGGCTTCTTCGCGCCCGAGGTCGTCGCCGGACTGCTCGACCGCCACGCCGCGCGCAAGGAAGATCTCTCACGCCAGCTCTGGGGCCTGCTCGCCTTCACGCTCTGGTACGAAGGCCACGTCGAGCGGGAGCCCGGGCCGCCGCGCTCGGCGCGGCTTGCTTCGAGGAGCGCAGAGCCGAAGTCCGCGCAGCCGGCTAAGCCGTAGCACGAGAACAGGCATCAGAGCGTCCGGCAAGGCATCATCAGGTCGTGCCGAACAACTCGCAGCGGCATCTCAGGACGACCTTCGAGCAAATGCCCGAGCTGTACGACCGCGCTCGCCCAAACTACCCTTCGGAAGTCTTCGACGACCTGGCGGCGCTCGCTCAGCTCCCGGCGGCCGCGCGGATCGTCGAGATCGGCTGCGGCACGGGCCAGGCGACGTTGCCATTGGCCGAGCGCGGCTACGAGGTCACCTGCGTCGAGCTTGGCGAGCAGCTCGCGGCCGTCGCACGGCAGAAACTGTCGGGCTTTCCGAACGTCGAGGT
>JADGPD010000097.1 GCA_017882615.1 Thermoleophilia bacterium | reverse complement strand
ACCCACCGACGGCTAAGCCCTGCGGATGAAGTAGAAGATCATCACCACGAGCAGGATGATGACCAACACACCGATGACTCCGTATCCCGTTCCAGCGAACGCAAGCATCTCGAACCTCCGTATCGAATGGTCCAGATGTCCAGTACCAGGACGACAGTAGTCTTAAGCGCGGCCGAACCGCCGCGCCCTCGCCGTTACACGGGAGCCCGCTCTCCCGAATTCGGTACCAAGCCGTGCGATATTCGGGAACACCTTCGAGCGCACGTCAATGCGACGAGGGGGGAACTTGCATCCGACCAAGTTGGTCCAGACCGTCGAGAGTGTCTAGAATTGGCCTGTGTCAGGCGCCAACAAGTCCGGCGCCAACAGTCCGGCGCCCAAGCTCGAGCGGCAGGCGGCAGCGCCGCTCGAAGAGCTGGTGGGATGTCCTCTTACGGCAGCGCCCGAGGCCACGCCGGTCGTATCCGGCCGAGCTGCCTCAGAGCAACGCGGCGCTGGTGGGCGTGAAGGTGAGGGAGGAATCTCGTGAAACGGCTCCCTCGTAGTGGCGTGAGGGAAAGCGGCCCGGGCTCGGGTGGGCCCGACGGGCCGGCGCGCGATCAGGATCGAGGGGAGGACCGATCGAGTTCGACGGCTCGCCAAGCGTTCATCGCGACGATCGTCGCTGTCGCGGTGATCGTCTTCGTGCTGGCGCTCTGGAAGCTCAAGCTGGTGCTCGCGCTTCTGTTCATGGCGGTTGTCATCGCGGCCGCGATGCGTCCTGGCGTTGAGGCGCTGCGTCGCCGCGGTATCCCGCGCGGAGTCGGGGTCGGGATCCACTATCTAGCCATGCTTGGGCTGGTCGCACTGTTTCTCTGGTTTGCCGCGCCGCGCGCGCTTCATCAGATCGAGGCGGCCGTTGGCAGCACTCCAACCTCGAGCTCACAGCTCAAGAAAGCCGCGAATCACTCGACGGGGATCAAGCACGAGTTTCTGGTCGGGCTCGAAAAGAGGCTCAAGAAACTGCCGTCCGGCACGGGTTTGATTCATCCGGCGATAACCGTGACGCGCACGGCGTTCGATGCTCTCCTCGCCGCCTTTTTCGTCTTCGCGACCGCCGCCTACTGGATTTTCGAGCGTGACCGAACAGTCGACCTGGTCACCTCGCTGATCGCTCGGCCGAAACGGAAGAAAGTTCGCGACACCTTCGACTTGATCGACGCCAAGCTGGGAGCGTTCGTCCGCGGCGAGATTCTTCTGATCGTTTTCGTCGGAACGGTCCTCTCGCTCGCTTTCTGGCTGATCGGCGAGCCCTATTGGCTGCTGCTGGGCATCTTCGCCGGCGTGTTTGAGATGGTGCCGGTGATCGGCCCCCTGCTCGCCGGGGCGGTCGCGATCGGCGTCGGCTTCACCGTGTCGTGGCACATCGCGCTCGCGGCCGGCATAGTCGTTCTGATCGTCCGGTTACTCGAGGACTATCTCGTATTGCCGCGCGTGCTCGGGCACGCGGTCGGCCTCTCGCCGTTGCTAGTGCTGGTCTCGGTGTTCGCCACCGCGATCCTGTTCGGCGGCTTCGCCGTCCTGCTCGCGATCCCGATCGCCGCTGTCCTTGCCACCCTTGTCGACGTCGTCGTGCGCGGCAAGGACCCGGCCGAAGAAGAGACCCCCACTGTCCTCTTCTCGGCCCAGGACACGGAGGCGACCTAGTGACCCGGATTGATCCTTGGCGCGCGCTTGCGCTCCGTGCCGACCGCCAGCTGGGATTACACAGGCGGCAACGAAGCAGTCGACTTCTGCTCTGGCTGGTACACGGGCGGTGAGATCACCGGTATTGCGGCCGATACTGCGCTTGGCGGAGCAGGAGCCCCGTTTAGTTCCCTGATCGACTTCGAAGTTGAGCCAACGCGCGATTAGTATTCGCCCCGTGCGCAAGGCGAAAATAGGCTTGGCAGGAGCTGGGGCGGTCTTCTGTGCCCTCTTTGCCTGGGGTGCACTGAAGAATCTCTGGGGCGGCGGCGACAGTACTACGGCGACATACATCGTGATCGGTGCGCTCTGGATACTCCTGGCTTGCGCCTGCCTGGCAGCCGGAATCCGCTGGGCTCACCAGCACTGAGCGCCTCTCGCTAGCCGTTCGAGGCGACGCGATGCGACGCCTTCGATCGCATCCACTCAAGCCGGACTCGTCATCGGTCGATCCGCTGATGTGATGGGAGCGACATGAAGGGCTCGCTGACGATGCTCGGGATGGTTGTCGGCTCGACGCTGGGGGGCATTGCGCCGTCGCTGTACGGCGGCGGAATAATCGCATCGCTGCTCGGTGGCTTGATCGGCGGCATCCTCGGCATCTGGGCCGGGCTGCGGATCAACGAGAGGGTCTTCTGAGCGCCGCGTAGGAAAACGCCGGCGCGGGCCGACTACTCTTGGGCGATGGCTCCGCGTGCGGTGATCTTCGATCTCTGGAACACGCTCATTCCCTTCGACTTCGAGCGCTGGCAACCCGTGCTGGTCTCGATCGCCGAGGCGCTCGGGGTGGCGCCGGAGGAGTTCGAGCGCGAGTGGCGCCGCGGCTATCACGAGCGGCTGGTCTCTGATCTTCGAGCGAGCTTCGAGAGTGTTTGCCGCTCGCTGGGAGTCACTCGGCCGGGCGCCGTCGAAGACGGTCTCAAGCTTCGCGTCGAGGGACATCGCGCGATGTTCGTGCCGCGCGAGGACGCCGTGGCCACGCTGAAGGAGCTACAAGCCCGCGGCTACTCGACCGGCCTGATCACGAACTGCAGCACCGAGGTTCCGGAACTGCTCGCTCGCTCGCCGCTCGCCGGTCTCTTCGACGTCGAGGTCTACTCCGCCAGCGTCGGCTTGAGAAAGCCCGACCGCGCCATCTACGAGCTGGCAGTGACCCAGCTTGATCTCGATCCGCGGCTCTGCCTCTTCGTCGGCGACGGCGACGATCACGAGCTCGAGGGCGCGCGCGACTTCGGCATGCAAGCGGTGCTGCTTCGGCCCGGCGACACGCGCCCGCCGGAGGACTGGCAGGGGCCGGAGATCACGAGCCTGGCGCAGGTGCTCACACTCGTCCCCTGAGAAACCGGAGCGTCGCAAACCGAGCGCGGGCTTGCCCTAAGCTACCGGCATGGCACTCGAAGTCGGCATCGTCGGCCTGCCCGGCGC
>JADGPD010000011.1 GCA_017882615.1 Thermoleophilia bacterium | reverse complement strand
CCGATCTCGTCGATCAGCACGGCGACGATGCGCTTGGCTTCCTCGTCGTCTCCCGAGATCGGGATGCCGATCCGCTCCGGATCGCCCGCGGGCCGGCTCCGGTCGCGGAGGTGCATCCAGTAGATGGCATTGAAAGCCTTCACGACCCGCGCCCCTTTCAGGTGCTCTTGAAGCAGCTCGCTCGAGGTCGTTTGGTCGCTGTCGAGCTCCTCGAAATGCCCGTCTCGTTGCGGGTAGTAGTTGTTCGTGTCGATCACGACCTTGTCCTCGACCCGCTCCGGCGGCAGCTCGCGAAAGCGACCGAACGGAACCGAGACGACCACGATCTCGCCGAACGCGATCGCTTCGAGCGTCGTCGTGGCCCGCGCCTTGTCGCCCAGTTCCGCCACCAAATCCTCCAGTGTCTCGGGCCCGCGCGAGTTCGCGATGGCGATCTCGTGACCGCTACGCGTGAAGAGCCTGGCCAGCGTCCCGCCGATATTGCCCGCGCCGACGATTCCTATCTTCATCTCTCCTCCTTTCCCCAGAGTCTGAATACCCGGCTGGAGAGATTGCGAACAAGCGCCCTGTAAAGCAGGCTCGCCGACTCTTCGACGCCAACGAGCGCTCCGACGCGATCGGCCTGTTTGCGGGCGCGGGGGCCGGATTCGCGACGTTCTTGGTCATTTACGTGACGTTATTAGTGGAGTTCGCGCGGGCACAGCGGAGAGCCCTATTACCGGCTTTCAGCGCTCTGGGTTGGCGCGTACGTTCTGTTTGCGATCGCACGCAGTTTCCGGCGCTGAGGAAGCGGCGCGGCCGGCGGAGCGCTGGGGCTCGTTGCCGACGGGCTACGCGATGGGCGGCGTGGAGCCGCTACGTCCGTGCGCCCAGTCTTCGCGCGGGTCGTGCATCTCCACCCGATGCACGCCACCGGGGAAGCGTTTCTGAAGCCGCTCGTACTCCTTGGCGAATCGCTCGTCGGGATGGCTCCACTCGTGCAGGTAGTAGACGGCGTTGACTTGCGCTTGCAGCAGCTCCTTGGTGCAGCCGAAGCACGGGCGCGTCGTGGTGAAGAGATCGGCGCCCTCGACCGCGGTGCCGAAGCGGGCGGCCGAGAGCAGCGCGTTCTGCTCGGCGTGAACGCAGATACAGATGTCGTAGGCGGTGCCCGATTCGTACTGACTTCGGTTCGAGCAGCGCTCACAGCCGCCATCGTCGCAGTTGGTCATGCCCGAGGGGGTGCCGTTGTAGCCGGTTGAGATCACGCGGAAGCCAAGAATGAGCACCGCACCCACGCGGCTGCCCAGGCAGTTGGCCCGCTCGCGCACGGCCATGGCGATGTTCATGAAGTACTCGGGGTACTCCGGGCGATTGGAGCTCGCTGCCATCGGGTTGATTCTAGGCGTCGCGGCGCACGCCCCGCTATCGGCGCTCGGGCGGCCGTTTCGTGACAACTTGGCCGCGAAGCTGAAACAACCCGGTGACGGCGCCCTTCGGGACGAGTGCGGAGTGTCAAGCTGATGCTCATGGCCTTCGCGATAGTCGCTCACTCATCCACCGAGACCAACACGGCTCTGGCGTCCGCTTGGCGAGCAAGCGAGTGCTACGGGATCCTCAACCCGCGCGAGGCGCTGGGCTTTCTCGGGCACGGAGACGTCGCGCTGGCGCGACTCGACGTACGCCGCAGTCTCGACGCCGTCGAGCCCGGGCTGTCCGATCTGGTCGAGTTGGAACGCCGAGGAGTACGCGTTCTAAATCGCCCGGAGGCGCTCCTGGCCGGGCACGACAAGCTTTTGACCGCGCGCCTGCTCGAAAGTGGATGCGTACCGACTCCGCGGACAGTGTTCGTGGGCGACGACTGGAGCGAGCTCGCCTCGTTGCTTCCGCTTGTGCTCAAGCCTCGCTTCGGTAGCTGGGGCGCCGACGTTTTTCGCGTCGAGGACGAAGCCGAATTGCGGCGACTCGAGCGCAAGCTGGCCGGCCGTCCCTGGCTCGTGCGCGGCGGCGCGATTGCCCAAGAGCTCATTCCGTCGATCGGATTCGACCTGCGCGTGCTCGTCGCCCGGGGAGAGGTAGTCGGCGCCGTCCGGCGACGGACGAGTGACGGCGAATGGCGCACCAACGTCTCCTGCGGCGCCCGGCGCATTGCCGAGACGGTCGAGCCGCGTGCCGCCAGGCTGGCGCTGGAAGCGGTCGAGATGACCTGCCTCGACCTGGCCGTCGCCGACATCATGCCGCTGCCCGGAGAGGGTTTCTGCGTGCTCGAGGTGAATGCGGCCCCCGACTTCGGGCTCGATTACAACACGGACGAGAACGTATTCGATTTGGTTGCCGAGCGGCTGACGTGCGCCGCGGCCGCCGACTCGTCCCTCCGCGCGCTCGACGCCGCCTAGTCGGCTCTGAGCACTATCTTCCCGAACACGCGCCGCTGCTCGATCAGCCGGTGCGCTTCGGCCGCCTGTTCGAGCGGAAGCTCGCGATCGACCGCCGGTTGAAGCTTGCCGCGGCCGGCGAGGTCGATCAGCTGCTCAAACCGCTCGCGACTGACTGAGGCCGCTCCGACGCCGATGATCGTCGCGCCCTTGGAGACGAGCGTCCAGAGATTGACGGGTGCGATTGGATTGCCCAAAGCGCCCGGCGTGACCAGCTTGCCTCCGCTCTTCAGAGCGTTGAGGCTGCTCTCGTAGGTTTCGCCGCCGACGGGGTCGAAGACTACGTTCGCCTCCAGCTCCCCGATACGCGGGTCGTTGTAGGCGAGCGGCTCCGCGCTGAGTACGCGCAGACGGTCGAGCTTGTCGTTGCTCGCGGTCGCGTAGACCTTCGCGCCCAGCGAGCGACCGATGTCGATACAGGCCTGACCGGTCCCGCTCGAGCCGGCCTGGACGAGCAGTGTGCCGCCCTCCTCCAGCCCGCCCGCTTCGAGCGCGGCCCAGGCGGTTCGATAGGTGACTCCTAGCGCAGCCGCCTCGGCCACCTCCAGTGTGTCGGGAATCGAGTAGACGAACTCCTCCGGTGCGGAGACGAGCTCCGCATAACAGCCGATCTGTCCGCTCACGATTACTCGCTCGCCGTTATCGACCCTCGTTCCGGCGGCGTCAAAGCCCGGTGTGAAAGGCAGCGTGGCGCCCATGCCCGCGCGCTGGCTGATGTCTACGTGATTAACAGCCGCTGCCGCCACACGCACTAGTACGTATCCCTTATCGACTACCGGATCGGGCACCTCCTCGATTCGGAGCACCTCCGGTCCGCCAGCTTCTCGAACCACGATCGCGCGCATCGCTGGCCACCTTTCCGGCCGGGTCGAGTCGGCCGATTCGCTCTTCTCTTCTCGCTCTCTGTGTGCGCGAATGCCGTTTGGACGAAACGTTCTGGCGCAAGTAAGCCGGCTTCGGCACAGAGCTGGCATATTCTCGAACAGCTCTTTTCACTACGTGTTCGCCGCCCCGGAAGCGGGCGAGGGCGAGTAATCGGCCGTAGGCTCAGGCGAGCTGTTTTTCGAGCCCTTGCAGGGCGAAGAAGATGGCCTCGGAGAAGGTTGGATAAGGCGGGATGACGTCGAGCAGCACCTCGAGAGGGATTTCTGCGCGGATTGCAAGCGTTAGTTGCTGCAGCCAGTCGCTCGCCTCGGGGCCGGCTGCGACCGCCCCGACCAGCACTCGCCGCGCCGGGTCGAGCGCAACCTTGATGAAGCCCGGCTCGACGGGGTCTTGGTAGGTGTAGGCGCGCGGGGTCGATTCGAGCTCCCAGCGCGAGTAGATGAGGCCCTCTCCGCTCACAGTCCCGACGCTGGCCAGCTGCGGATCGGTGAACACCGTCGCCGGAAGGGCGCGGTAGTCGGCCCGCGCGGAGCCGCCCGCGATGTTCGCCGCCGCGATCCGCGCCTGGTATTTGCCGACGTGAGTGAAGAGCGCGACGCCGGTCACGTCGCCGATCGCCCAGACGTTACCGGCCGCACGCATCCGTTCGTCCACCGCGATCCCGCGCGCGCCGATCTCCAGGCCGAGCTCCTCGAGGCCGAGCCCGCGCACTACCGGCCGTCTGCCGGTGGCTACGAGAATCCGCTCGGCTTCGAGCAGCTCGCCCGAGCCGAGCCGGAATCGCCGCTCGGGCTCGACCGCGACCAGCTCCGCTCCTGTCAGCACGCGGACGCCGTCTTTGCGCAGGGCCTCGGCCACCAGCGCGGCGGCATCGGAGTCGATCCGCGGCAGCAATCGCTCGCCGCGCTGTACGAGCGTTACCGAACTGCCCGCGCGGGCGAAGAACTGGGCCAGCTCGCAGCCGACTGGGCCGCCGCCGAGAATCACGAGCGAGGCGGGAACGCTTCGCGTCTCGGTGGCTTCGTGGTTCGTCCAGTAACCGGCCTCGGCGAGGCCGGCGATCGGCGGGATCGTCGGCTCCGACCCGGTTGCGACCACCAGCTCGTCGTAGCGAAGCTCCTGTCCTTCCACGCGCACCAGGCCGGGCTCGACCACGGTCGCCTCGCCGCGCACGAAGTCCGCCTTCTGACTCTTCAAGAACTCGAGCTGGCCCTTGTCGTCGCGGCCGGAGGCATTGGCGTCGCGCCAGTCGAAGATGGCGTTCAGGTCGAGTCTCCAATCGTCTGCAACGATGCCGCGCGTGCGCCGGGCGGCGTTTAGCGCTTCTGGCGCGCGCAGCATCGTCTTGGTCGGCATGCAGGCCCAGTAGGAGCACTCGCCGCCCACCAGCCGGCGCTCGACGAGCGTGATCCGAACATCCGCGTCGAGCCGCCTGAGCGCCCCGACGAAGTGCTCGCCCGACGAGCCTCCTCCGATGATGACGACGTGCCTGCTCATCGCTCGCTCACACCAGGTGATTGGCCTTCAGGAATGCCTTGGCCACCGCCTGCGGCGACTGCTTGTCGACCGCGACCGCCTTGTTCATCGCGATCATCGCCGGCGTGGTCAGAAGCACGCTGACGGCGTTCATCGTCGTGGCGAGCTTCGGCCCATACGCGCTCACGAGCTTCTGCGAGACGATCGGCGCAATGTTCTGGAAGCCGAACAAGTGCTTGACGTCGGGCAGGACGATGTACTTGGAGCCCTTGCCGAGCACCGGGTCGGTCGAGAAGCCGATCGCCACCGGAACTGTGCCCGCGTTCAGCGCGGCGTAGGAGCTGATCCCCGCGAGCGGGACGAAGCCGAGCTTCTTCAGTCCGTAGACCTTGCGCAAGCCGATCAGGCAGTTCGAGCGGGTCGCGCACTCGGGTAGGCCGCCGAGCTTGACGTTGGGGATCTTCTTAAGATCGGCGATCGCCTTCAGGCCGTACTTGGCCGCAGTCGCCTTGGTGACGACGACTGCGTTGGTATCGGAGAAGGGAGTGCGCTTGAGCAGCGCATAGCCGTGACCACTCTCGAGCTTCTTGGCCAGCTGGTAGGTCGCATTGGCCGTCGCGGGCAAGGATTTCTTGTGAAAGACATCCTGGACTATCTCGCCCGTGTACTCGGGATAGGCGTTGATCTTGCCGCTCGTGAGAGCGGTGGTGATGATCTCGGTCGAGCCGATGTTCTCCTTGTAGGAGACGTGGAAGCCCTTCGCTTCGAGCGCCTGCTTGTAGAGCTGGCCGAGGATGTACTCCTCGGTGAAGTTCTTGGTGCCGAGCACGATCTGCGGCTTGGCGGCGGCGGCGGAAGGCGCTGCCTTTGCGGCGGGCGTCTGACTGAGGCCCGGCGCGAGCACCAGAAGCGAGAGTAAGGCGACAGCAACGATCACGGTCCTGATTGGGGCTCTGCTCATGTTTCCTCCTCTATCTCGGCTCCGATCGCGGCGATGGGAACCAGCTCTCGGGGTCTGTTCCCCTTTTCAAACACAGCCAAGCGGCGAAGGCCGGGCGGCGTGATCGCTCGCTCCAGCGTTTTCAGCAAGGCGAAGGCGAGAACCGACAAGGCCATCGCGCAGAGAGAGGCGCCGAGCACGCCGTCGAAGCCGTAGCTGGCCTGGTTCACGATGATGTCGCCGAGCCCGCCCCCACCGGCGATCGCGGCGATCGGCGCCGTGGCGATCACCGTTACGGCGGCCACGCGCACGCCGGCGGCCAACAAGGGAAGAGCGAGCGGCAGCTCCACCCTGCGCAGCATTCCCGCGCCGGTCATGCCCGAGGCACGAGCGGCATCGACCACGCTCTCTTCGACACGCGCCACTCCCTCATAGGAGTTGGTGAGAATCGGACCGCTTGCCAGCACCGCGAGCGCGATCATGTTGTTGACGAAGCCGATCCCGAGCACGGTCAGGAAGGCGGCGATCAGCACCAGCACCGGCAGCGCGCGACCCGCGATCGAGGCGCCGATGGCGAGCGTCGAGCCGCGCCGCAGATGACCGAGCACGACTCCGATCGGAAGCACGATGACCATGGCCAGTCCAAGCGCCGCCCCCGCCAGCTCCAGCTGCTGCGCGGCCTTGTCGAGCAGCAGGCTCCAGTTCGAACCGATGAAGCGGAAGGCGTCGAGAAACGTGTGCAGGTTGACGGCGGCGCTCGTCACGCTGCGCTCCTTCGCGCCCAGGGAGCAAGGACTCTCCGCGTTGCGACGAGCAGGAGGTCGGCCGTGAGCGCGAGCGCGACGGCGAGCGCCCCGGCGGAATAGATCTCGGTGCGGAAAGGCGACGGCTCCTTCAAGGCCAGGAAGATCGGATAGCCGAGCCCCTTCGGAAGCAAGAAAGCCGCGATCGTCGCCAGGCTCACGGTTGATACGACGGCGACCCTAAGGCCGGCCACGATGGCCGGAAGCGCCAGCGGTAGCTCGACTCGCAGCAGCGTCTGCCGGCGCGTGAAGCCCATCGCCCGCGCAACGTCGAGCGCCTCGGCGGGCACCGCGTTCAGCCCGGCCACGATATTCGGAAAGAGCATCACCAGCGTGTAGGCGACCAGCGCCACCTCGACCGTCGTGGTGGTGATACCGGTGAAGGGCACGAGAATCTGGAACAGAGCCAGGCTTGGGATGGTGTAGAGGAGAGCTGAAAACCCCTCGATCGGCCCCGACAGCCAGCGGCGCCGGTAGGCGACGAGTGCGGTCGAAAAAGCTATCGCAAACCCGATCCCGACCGCGATCCCGGTCAGCTCGACGTGCTGAACGAGCGCCGGCTGCAGCGTGTCGCCCCAGTGCGCGTTCACCCAGCCCCAGCAGAAGGCGTGGTTTTCGACGACGCATTTGCTTCCGCCGCCGAAATTGGGGATCACCGGTCCGCTTGCGACTGCCTGGGCGGCGATCACCGCAGCAGCCTGGCCGCGTCGTCGAAGCGGATCGATCCGCGCGCTTCGCCGTTCTCGTCCACGACCGAGAGCGCCTTTGTCCCCGTCTCGATCATCAGCGAGACGGCCTCGCGCACCGTGGCCGAGCTAGGCACGGTCGGCAGGCCGGACGAGGCTTTCACGGCGGGGGCGAGGTCGATCTGGTCGAGGCGACGCAGGGCCAACCGGCGCAGAGCCCGGTTCTCACCGACGAACTCCCGCACGAACTCGTTTGCGGGTTGGGCCAGAATCGAGTCGGGCGTGTCGTACTGCGCGAGCACACCACCCTGGCGCAGGATCGCTATCCGGTTGCCCAGCTTGATCGCCTCGTCCACGTCGTGCGTGACGAAGACGATCGTCTTGGCCAGCTCTCGGTGCAGGCGTAGCAACTCGTCCTGTAGGCGCTCGCGCACGACCGGGTCGAGAGCGTTGAACGGCTCGTCCATCAAGAGCAGCGGCGGATCGGCGGCCAGCGCCCGAGCCAGGCCGACACGCTGGCGCTGACCGCCTGACAGCTCGGCCGGATAGCGCTCAGCCAAAGAGATGTCGAGGCCCGCCAGTTCGAGCAGCTCGGCCACTCTCCTTTTCACGTCTCCCCGCGACCAGCCGAGCAGCCGAGGCACCGTGCCGATGTTGCCGGCTACCGTCATGTGCGGAAACAGGCCGCCCTCCTGGATCACGTAGCCAATACCGCGACGCAGCTCGGTAACCGCCGTCGTTAGTGTGCTGCGCCCGTCGATCATGATCTCGCCCGAGTCGATCGCCGTCAGACGGTTGATCATCCGAAGCGTCGTCGTCTTTCCGCAACCCGACGGGCCGACGAGCACGCAAAACTCTCCTGCTTCGACGGTCAGCGAGAGATCCGAGACAGCAGCGGCCTCGCTGCCCGAATAGCGCTTGCTCACATGCTCCAGGCGGATCGCGGCGCCGCGCGCGCTCTTGCTCGAACGGCGCGATCTCCGCGAGCTCCGGCTGAATACGGCTAGCGCGGTCATGAGGGCAGGCACCGAACTCGAGCGTACGCTACCGCTCCACGGGCTTGGCGCACCGAGGTTGCTCTCATCTCGGTTCCTATTAGCCGATAAGGCGCAGCCGAAACGTCCGCCATCCGCGCTCTGCGAGGTGAACGCAGGTGGTGTGCGCGAGCTGTGGCTCGGGGCTAACCGTGCAGGTATTCGTCGATCGCGCCGGCCGCCGCGCGACCGTGGTGAACTGCGGTGACGATGAGCGAGGCTCCGGCGTGTGCGTCACCGGCGGTGAAGACGCCGGGCGCCGAGGTCGCATAACCAGAGCAGGCGATGTTGCCGCGCCCGTCCAGATCGAGCCCGAGATCCTCCACCAGCCTGGAGTGCTCGACGTGAACAAAGCCCATGGCCAGCAGAACGAGATCGGCTTCGACGCTGAAGGCGCTGCCCGGCACCTCTTCGGGTCGGAGCGGGCCGCCGTTCGCAGACGGCTTCCATTCGACACGAACCAGCTCGGCCTCGCGTACGCGTCCGTCGCGTCCGGAGAGACTCCGCGCCGTCAGCGACCAATCGCGCTCGCAGCCTTCCTTGTGTGAGCTCGAGCTGCGCAGGATGTTCGGCCAGTAGGGCCAGTTCGGGTTGCCCTGCTCTGTCCACTCCGGCGGCTTGGGCAGGATCTCGATCTGATGTACCGACTTGGCGCCGAGTCGGTTGGCGGTTCCGACGCAGTCCGAGCCGGTGTCGCCGCCGCCGATGACGAGAACGGCCTTGTCCTTCGCCGAGATGACCTCGCTCGCATCAATCTCGCCGGCCACGAAACGGTTGGCCGGGACGAGGAAGTCCATCGCAAAGTGAATACCGTCCAGCTCGCGGCTGGACACCGGAAGATCGCGCGGTTGACAGGCTCCGAGGGCGAGCAGGACGGCGTCGAACTGCTCGCGCAGCGCGGCGACCGGAAGATCGTCGCCCACCGCCACGCCGGTTCGGAACTGAACGCCTTCGGCTGCGAGTTGCTCGAGGCGCCGGTCGATGATCCGCTTCTCGAGCTTGAAATCGGGGATTCCGTAGCGAAGCAGCCCACCCAACTGCGGCGAGCGCTCGAACAAGGTCACCTCGTGCCCGGCGCGGCGCAGCTGCTGCGCGGCGGCGAGACCGGCCGGACCGCTTCCGACGACGGCGACGCTGCGTCCGCTGAGATGCCGGGGCAGGATGGGAACTACCCAGCCCTCAGCCCAGGCGCGCTCGATGATCGCCAGCTCGACCTGCTCGATCGTGACCGCATCGGTGTTGACGGCGAGGGTGCACGCCGCCTCGCAGGGAGCAGGGCAGATTCGCCCCGTTATCTCGGGCAGGTTGTTGGTCGCGTCGAGGCGCAGGAAGGCTTCGTGCCAGTCGTCGTGCGCGACGAGCTCGTTCCACTCGGGAATCAGGTTCTCGACCGGGCAGCCGATCGCGTGGCAGTAGGGAATACCGCAATCGATGCAGCGCCCGGCCTGCTCCCCGAGCACCTGCTCGGAGGGGAGGGTGGTGAACTCGGTCCACGTCTTCAGGCGTTCCTGGACGGGAAGATAAGAAGGGCCGACGCGCGGCCTGTCAACGGAGCTGATTTCTTGTGCCATCGATCGTTCTCCAGAACGTATACCGAGAGTAGCTATCCCGGGCCGATAGCCGCAAAAGTACCGGCGCCCCGGAGGTAGTTCTCGCCGATCTGGTGGAGGGGTTATCGTGCCACGGATGAAGCGCGCTCGGCGCCTGAGTCGGAGAAAGACGATCGTCCTGACGCTGTCCGGCATCGTCCTGCTGACCGCGGCTGCCTGGGCGGGAGGTTTCTTACTCCACGACTCGAGCCAGGCTGCGTCGATCTCGCAGGAGCTTCGCCGCTTTCGCGCGGGCAGGCATGACTTGGGCGGCCTGAACGGCGTGTACCTCTACGCCACAAAAGGCCGCGAGTCGATCAACGCACTCGGAGGTGCCACGCACATCTATCCGGCCAGGACGAGCATCACGGTGATCGAGGTGCCCTGCGGGATCCAGCTGCGCTGGGCCGCACTCGAAAAGCGCTCGACGGTATGGTCCTTCTGCTCGACCGCCGCCGGAGTCGAGCTTCGCACCTCCGACGAGCGGCACGCCTTCTTCAACCTCAGTGATCACGCGGTCTACGTTTGCTCGGGGCGGCTTCTCATACCCAAGAAACCTATTACCGGCGCGACCGAGCCGTTCACCTGCCGATCGAATCGAAACCTCGAGGTCGGCGAGGTGCACATCATCGGCGAAGGCACGGTCGATGTCGGTGGACGCAGCGTCGGCGCGATTCGGGTCAGCACCGATCTCACCATTCGCTACCGCGACGCCGGTCACGAGGCGATCGAGTGGTGGCTCGATCCCGCCACCGCTCTTCCACTGCGCATCGAGCTGCACAGCCGCACGAGCCGCAAGCTGTTTGTCGGCCGCGTTCAGTACCACGAGGATCTCAGCCTGCGCCTGCTCTCTCTGACGCCGCTGCGCTGACGGCTCGATGTGCCGCACTGACACCGGTTCGGGGTTCGGGCGCCTTTGCCCACCCACCACCCCCCGCCCTCCCACGGGGCGGGGAACGGTATCGAGAAAAGGCGCGCGCGAATGTGCCGGATCGGCGCCGGATGTGCACCGTCGCCGAGCGGAAATCAGAAGCGGCTACGCCTGCGCAGCTCGGCCGAAGCGAGCGAGGGCGGCGTCCAGCCTCGATCGATCGGATTGAACGTAGTTCCGGGCGGAACGATCTCGTCGATGCGGTCGAGCAGCTGCCGGTCGAGCCTCACGTCGGCGGCGCCGAGTTGCGTTTCGAGCTGCTCCAGCGTGCGCGGCCCGATGATCGCGGCGGTCACAGCCGGATGCTCGAGCACGAAGGCAAGCGCCATGTGCACGAGCGACATGCCGGCCTCCTCGGCCAGCGCGGCGAGCCTGTCCGCGGCGTCGAGCTTGGCCTGGTTGGCAGGCAGCGACATGTCGTAGCGCGCGGCGATCATCTTCGCGCGGTGGGAGCTCGGCAGCTCCGCGTTCTTGCGGTAGCGCCCCGAGAGCCAGCCGCCCGCCAGCGGGCTCCAGGGAATCACGCCGATCCCGTAGCGCTCGCAAACCGGCAGCACATCTGTCTCGATCCCGCGCACCAGCAGCGAGTAAGGCGGCTGCTCGGAGACGAAGCGCTCGAGTCCGCGCTTCTCCGAGGCCCACTGCGCCTCGACGATCTCGTGCGCCGGGAAGGTCGAGCTACCGAAATAGCGGATCTTGCCGGCGCGGACGAGATCGGTCAGCGCGCTCAGCGTCTCGTCGATCGCGCAGGAGGAATCGGGGCGGTGAATCTGGTAGAGATCGATCCATTCGGTGCCGAGCCGACGCAGGCTCGCTTCGACCTCACGCGTAATCCAGCGCCGCGAGTTGCCTTGCTCGTTCGGGTCGTCGCCCATCGTTCCGTGCACCTTGGTGGCCAGGATGACGTTGTCGCGCCGTCCGCCGGCGAGCGCCTTGCCGACGATCTCCTCCGACTCGCCGCGCGAGTAGACGTCGGCGGTGTCGACGAAGTTGATGCCCGCGTCGAGCGCTCGATGGATAGTTCGGATCGATTCGTCGTGATCGGGGTTACCCCAGGCGCCGAACATCATCGTGCCTAGGCAGAGCGGGCTCACCCGCACACCGGTCCTGCCGAGAACGCGTTTCTCCATCTCCCGGAACCTATGACCGCCCAGCGCAGGCTGGAAACGTCGCGAGCGAATTGGTGGAGGCCCCGGTACGTGAGCTCGCGTTGAACTCGCGTGTAAGTTGCGCCTGCGTACTACGCTTATGGCCGAAGGCGGAGTAGCTCAGCTGGTTTAGAGCGACGGACTCATAACCCGTAGGTCGCCGGTTCGAGCCCGGCCTCCGCCACTTCTCCGCGAAAAGTTGGCCGGCAGAGCCGGCGAAGACTTTCGCGGTGTTACCTCCCTCACGAGTCACCGCGCCTTCGGCGCGTGTGATTCGTCTGCTCCTAGAAGCGTGCTCGGCTGACCGTGGTTGTGATCAGCGTTCGGAGCGGATAGGCCGGGGGATGGCGTCATCTGTGAATCGCGCCCGCGCAGGTTGGTCGCGGCTGCTAGCGGCGCCCCGAGAAAGCGAGAGGCGCCCAGTTCGAGTCCGTCTGGCTCCATCCGTTGTCGTTATCACAACGTTGTTGCTGCTCAGGATCACCTTCTGCTGTCCGGTCGCTTGAGGAGATCCGTGGCCCGGCCGGCTCCCTTTTCGTAGTCGTTGCCGATGATGAGCGTGGCCTTCTTCTGGGTGCCGAGCACGGCGCCCGAGCTAGGCTTGGAGAGCGTGAGTGAGACGGTCTAGTTCTCCTTCGACGAGGCGCCGTCGGAGCATGGGGTGAGCGGGAGGTCGCGGTGGCGTGGTCCGCGTGCGCGGCGATACTGGGACCCGTGCGCACCGTTCTGAGCAGCGAGAGAGCAACTAGGAGCGGTGGTGTCACTGGGCGAGGCTTCAGGCCGGGTGAGTCGGGCAACCCTGGTGGCCACCGAGTACTCGCACCATTGGAAGACAGGAGACCAACCAGAGCTCTCATCATGAGCGGACCGAAAAACGGGGTCCGGTCAGAAGGCGGGTGAACGCTGGTGCAGATCGCACTCGCGCTCGCGATTACGGTGGTCTCGGCCTGTTGTGGTCTCGGCCTGTTGTGGTCTCGGCCTGTTGCCTCAACCTCGGGTATCTGCTCCAGCACAGCGTTGTCTCGAAGCAACCTGCGCTATCGCTTCGCCGGCCGGTCGCCTCGCTGAGATCGCTGCTGGGCGAGATCAGCACGCCGATCTGCGCCTCCTCGCGCTGGACAACCCCGGCTAGATCACGCACGTAGGCTGGCTGTACTCGCCCCGCCGCCTACGCGGCGACGCCCGAGCGGTTCGCCCGCCGGCCACCGCGGCCACCGGAGCTACCGACCGCCGCATGGATCAACAAGCCGACCACCGAGGAGGCTGCTCACAAAATTCGACGACCAACCGTCTCATTCGGCTTGAAAGGCTCCGCGCGCGGAGTAACGTAAGCAGCGGAGACTTCGCGCAGGTGAGACGGCTATACGCGATGCCGCCTGCAGTAGGCGAGTCTGGTTGCGCCGCGTTTCACGGTTTGGGAAGTACTGTGCGGCTCGCCGCGCCTGCTCGCACGTAAGGAACACGCGAAAACAAAAAGCACGCGAAAACAACAGAAAGAAGGGGGAGCAGCAATGCATGCTTCTTTCTTGAATCGCAAGAGCAGGAGGGTGCTCGTCCTCGTCTTGGCGAGCACCGCGATCCTCGCCGCGGGAGCTGCGAGTGCGTCCGCCGGCCACGGCCACCATGGATTCGGGCACGGCAGAGTCGGGCACGGCAGTGCCAGCATCACAAGCCAGCCGTGGGGCACCGCGCCCGACGGTACGTCGGTGAACCTCTACACGCTCAACAACGGGCGCGGCATGACCGTGACGATCACCAACTTCGGCGGCATCGTCCAGTCGATTAACGTCCCCGACCGTCATGGCCAGGTGGCGAACGTCGCGCTCGGCTTCTCGAACCTCGCCGGCTACGTCAGCGACGACTACACGACGACCGCGTCGGGCGAGACCTATTTCGGCGCGATCATCGGTCGCTACGCGAATCGCATCGCCAACGGCTCCTTCACGCTGAACGGTGTGACCTACTATCTGAATCAGAACAACGGCACGAACACACTGCACGGCGGCGCACCCGTTTCGCAGTGGAACACGAAGGTCTGGGCGGCGACGCCGATCAGCGGACGGCACAGCGTCAGCCTCGAGCTGACCTACACTGACCCCGCCGGCACGGCGGCGCGCGTACCCCCAATGGCTCCGCCCGCCGGGAACGGCTTCCCGGGAACCGTCACCGCGAAGGTCGTCTACACGCTCACGCAGGACGACGCGCTGCGGATGGATTACACGGCGACCACCGACGCCCCGACGGTCATCAACCTCACCAACCACACGTACTTCAACCTCGCCGGTGAAGGGTCGGGGGGCGTCCAAGGCCAAGATCTGATGATCAACGCTGACAGCTACACGCCGGTCAACGCCAATCTGATCCCAGAGGGAGGTATCGTACCGGTGGCTGGCACGCCGTTCGACTTCCGCACGGCCAAGCCGATCGGGCGAGACATTAACAGCGGCAACACGCAGCTCGTGCTGGCGCACGGCTTCGACCACAACTGGGTGCTCAACCGCTCGGGCTCGGGGCTGTCGCTCGCAGCGCGGGCGTACGATCCGGCCAGCGGCCGCGTGTTGACGACGTGGACGACGGAGCCCGGAGTGCAGTTCTACTCGGGCAACTTCCTCCAGGGAGACCTCGTCGGGACGAGCGGACATACATACCGCCAGACCGACGGGTTCACGCTGGAGACCCAGCACTATCCCGATTCGCCCAACCAGTTGAACTTCCCCTCGACGGAGTTGGACGCCGGGCAGCACTTCAACTCGACGACGATCTACCAGTTCTCGACCGCCGGACGACACTAGTTCGGTTAGCGGTCCCCGAATCTCGCGAGTCTCGCCCCGCCTCACCGCGGGGCGAGACTCGCGCTCTCGTTCGTTGCCTCGGCGGCCGGTCACCAGCCGCCCCTGGGTGCCTACGCGGCGAGCGCGAGTACCTACGCCCGCCGAAAGTTCGCCCTCCTACGGAGGGCATGACGACTTTCGGCGTGTGCAATCAGCGCGTCACCGCGCCTTCGGCGCAGGTTCCTCACAATGTCCTAGATGCGCGGCAGGCTACCGTGGGCCCACTTGTCTCCGCTGGTCACTCGTAGAAACCTGCGCCTCGCGTCCGAGGGTACAGCTAAGGCGGTAGACGGTCGACGATTCGAACACGTCGCCTGGGCGAAGCACGGTCGACGGGAACTCCGGATGGTTGGGTGAGTCGGGGAAGTGCTGCGTCTCGAGCGCGAAGCCGTCGTTCTGCCTGTACGTTCTCCCGCTCGTCCCCCTGAGCGTGCCGTCGAGGAAGTTCCCGGAGTAGAACTGGATCCCGGGTTCGGTCGTGAAGACCTCGAGCTCGCGTCCGCTCGTCGGCTCGCGGACCCGGGCGGCGAGTATAGGCGAGAGCGTGTCGACGCGCTCGAGCACGACGTTGTGGTCGTAGCCGTGGGCAATAGCGAGCTGTGGGAACGCCTCGCGGATACGCGCGCCGATCCGCGTGGGGGTCGTGAAGTCGAGAGGTGTTCCCGCCACGGGAGCGATCTCTCCGCTGGGAATCAGCGTGCGGTCGACCGGCGTGTAGCTGTCCGCGTAGAGCGTGAGGATGTGGTCGCAGATCGTCCCGCCGGCTTCGCCGGCGAGGTTCCAGTAGGTGTGGTTCGTGAGGTTGACGACTGTCGCTGCGTCCGTCGTCGCGTGGTAGTCGATCCGGAGCGAGTCATCGTTCGCGAGCGTGTACGTCACGTTGACGGCCAGCGTGCCGGGGTAGCCCATCTCGCCGTCAGGGCTCGTGTACTGGAGCTTGAGCCCGACTCCGTCGCGTGTCGGCGGAACGACGGCTGCCGGCCAGACGCGCTTGTCAAAGCCGGCCGTGCCGCCATGGAGGGAGTTAGTCCCGTCGTTGCGCGGCACTTCGTACGTGACGCCGTCGAGCAAAAAGCGACCGTGCGCGATCCGGTTCGCGCAGCGGCCGATGATGGCGCCGAAGTAGTGGCCATCGTGTGCAACGTAGTCGGCGAGGGTCGGGAAGCCGAGCACCACGTTAGCTTTACGACCGTCACGATCCGGCACCCAGAGCTGCTGTACGGCCGCGCCATACGTCATGACGGCGACAGCGATGCCCGACGAGTTCGTCAACGTGTAGAGATCGACGACGCTGCCGTCCGGCGTCGTCCCGAACGGCAGCCTTGTGATGGCCGGCGCGGTCTTCACGGACGACTAGGCGGAGCGGACGGCCTCGGCTGCTGCGAGCTGAATGCGCTTCAGGTTCCGCATGACGTCGTCGCCGCCGCGCCCGAACAGGTCGTGTAGGCGCAGGTACTCACGGTAGAGATCGTCGTAGACGGCGCTATGAGCGGCGATCGGCCGATACGACTCCCCGCCGAGATGCGCCATGTATCGCGATGCGTCCACGATCGAGTCGTAGCCGCCTAGTGCGGCGCCGGCCGCCACGGCTCCGAACATCGCCGAGCCTAGCGCCGGCGTCTGCTTGGAGGCCGCGACGGCGAACTCGCGACCGGTAGCGTCCGCGTAGATCTGCATCAGCAGCTTGTTCCGCTCGGGCAAGCCCCCGCAGGCGACGATTGCTCTTACGGGCACGCCGGCCGATTCGAACGCTTCGACGATCACGCGCGTCCCGAACGCGGTTGCCTCGATCAGCGAGCGATAGATCTCTGGGGCTCTCGTCGCGAGCGCTATACCGACGAGAAGACCACGCAGGTCCGTGTCCACGAGTACCGAGCGATTGCCGTTCCACCAGTCGAGCGCGAGCAGGCCACTCTCGCCGGGACGAAGCTTACCGGCCTCCTCCTCGAGCACTTCGTGCACGCCCGTGCCCCGGCGTCGGGCCAGCTCATGGTACTCGGGCGGGACGGAGCTCTCGGCGAACCAGGCGAAGATGTCGCCCACGGCCGACTGTCCGGCCTCGTACCCAAACAGCCCCGGCACGACCCCATCCTCGACGACGCCGCACATCCCGTCGATCATCGCGAGCTCGTCGCCGAGGAGCATGTGGCAGATGCTCGTGCCCATGATCGCGACCATCGTCCCCGGCTCGGTCACGGTCGCCGCCGGTACCGAGACGTGGGCGTCGACGTTCGCGACCGCGACTGCAGTGCCCGGAAGCAGGTCCATCCAGGCCGCCGCCCGCCCGCTCAGCCCGCCGGCGCGGCTACCGATCGGCAGGATGCGCCGGGACATCTTCTCGTCCACGACGTGCTCGAACCTCGGGTCGAGGGCGGCGAAGTAGGCGTCCGCGGGGAAGCCCTCCCGCTTCGACCACATAGCTTTGTAGCCGGCCGTACAGCTGTTGCGCGTCTCGACGCCGGTGAGTTGCCAGACGACCCAGTCGGCGGCCTCGATCAGGCGATCGGCGCGGGCGTAGACCTCCGGCGCCTCGTCAAGGATCTGGAGCGCCTTTGCAAAGAACCACTCCGACGAGATCCGGCCGCCGTAGCGCTTCAGCCAGCTCTCTCTCCGCTCCGCCGCGACCGCGTTGATGCGATCCGCCTCCGGCTGGGCCGCGTGGTGCTTCCAGAGCTTGACCCACGCGTGCGGCTCGGTGCGAAGGTCGTCGAGCAGGCAGAGCGGCGTCCCGTCCACGAGCGTCGGCAGCATCGTGCACGAGGTGAAGTCGACGCCGACGCCGATCACGTCGGCAGGGTCGATGCCTGTCTCGGCGAGCAGCGCGGGGACCGCCTCCTGGAACGTTCGGATGTAGTCCTCCGGATCCTGGAGCGCCCAGTCGTGGTCGAGACGGACGTCGTCGTTAGGTGGCGGGAGCCGCTCGTCGATGACGCCGTTCCGGTACTGGTAGACGGTCGTTGCGAGCTCGCGTCCATCGGTGCAGTCGACGAGGACGGCGCGCCCCGACTCCGTGCCAAAGTCGATGCCGAGCGCGTACTTTTGCCTGCTCATCAGGTCTCTTCCTCGCTCACTCGCTGTGGCTCGATGACCACCTTGAGCCCACGCCGCTCGACGAGAGCGCCGAAGGCGTCCCGCCACTCGGACAACGCGCATCTCTCGGTCACCAGCGGTACGAGCTCGACGCGTCCGGACTCGACGAGTCGGATCGCACGCGGCAGGTCGCCGGGCGCCATCCGCCGGCTGAGCAGCAACGTCAGGCCCTTGCGACGTGCCGTCGAGGCGCTGAAGCTCGTGCGATCGCCGTCAGGAATACCTAGGAGGACGACGCGGCCGCCGGGGCGGGTAGCGGCGATCGCGTCGGCGACCGCCGCGTTCTCGCCAGCGACCTCGAACGCGACATCGACGCCCAACCCTCCCGGTAAGCGTTCCAACGCTCGCTCGGCAAGCGCCTCCTCCGCGTGGAGCGCATGCGTCGCGCCCATCGCCGCCGCCGCCTCGACCCGGTGCGGTAGAACGTCGGTCGCGAGGATCACAGTCACCCCGGCGGCTCGAAGAGCCTGAACCAACAGCAGCCCGATCGGGCCGCAGCCGAAGACGCCGGCGCTCGTACCCGGTTGCACGCGCCCGAGGCCGAGCGCGTGAAGCGCGACGCCGAGCGGCTCGAGCAGCGCGCCTTCGACATCGGAGAGCGTGTCGGGCAGGGGGTATGTGAGTCGCTCCGGCCACGTCAGCAACGAGCGCAGCGCACCATCGGTCGAGTCGTGTCCGGCGAACCGCAGCTGAGGGCAAAGGTGCGGCTGACCCGCGAGGCACACGGCGCAGCGACGGCACGGTATGGCCGGATCGACGGCCACCCGATCCCCGGCGCGCGGACCGGACTCGATCGTGCAGACGAATTCGTGGCCCAGGACGAGCGGCTCCGTCAGAACAGCGTCGCCGATCCCACCCTCGCTGAACCAGTGCCGGTCGGAGCCGCAGAGGCCGACGGCGGTCACGCGCAGGAGGAGCTCGCCGTCGCCTGGTGTCGGCGGCGGCTCCTCGTGCAGACGGAGGTCTCCCGTGCCGTGAAGACGTAGCGCCTTCATGGGCGCTGACCGTAGTAGGCGCCGGGACCATGTTTGCGCAAGAAGTGGCGCCGTAGCAGATCGTCTCCGATCGGCTCCACGCCGGGCCGGAGCAGCTCGGTCCTGAGCGCACTCGCGGCCACGACCTCGAGCGCGATCGCGTTCTCGACCGCCTGTGCGACATCGGCGCCCCATACGAACGGTCCGTGCGACGCCACGAGCACGGCCGGCGTCTGGAGCGGATCGAGATGTCGCCGCCCGAACGTTTCGACGATCACGTCGCCGGTGCGGCGCTCGTAGTCGCCCTCGATCTCGTCGCGCGTGAGCTGGCGCGTGACGGGAACCGGCCCGTGGAAGTGGTCGGCGTGTGTCGTGCCGAGGCACGGGATCTCACGGCACGCCTGGGCCCATGCAGTCGCGAACGGTGAGTGCGTGTGGACGACGCCGCGCACCTGTGCGAATTCGCGGTAGAGGACGACATGCGTCGGGGTATCGGACGACGGTTGGTACTCGCTGTCGACGACCGCACCACTCTCGAGATCCACGACGACCATCGACTCGGGTCGGAGCTCGTCGTACCGCACGCCGCTCGGCTTGATCGCCATTACTCCCGCGGCGCGATCGGCGGCGCTCGCGTTCCCGAAGGTGAGGACGACGAGCCCGTCGCGGACGATTTCGACGTTCGCCTCAAA
Organism: Thermoleophilia bacterium; assembly: GCA_017882615.1. Classification (GTDB taxonomy): domain Bacteria; phylum Actinomycetota; class Thermoleophilia; order Gaiellales; family Gaiellaceae; genus Fen-549. The sequence continues at coordinate 23,477 of JADGPD010000011.1, read as the reverse complement.
AACGCACTCACGAAGCTCGTCGAACACTGCTGCGCCCACCGAGTTACCCTACAGGCCTCGAGCCAGGTGGAAGTACGCCTGATTCCACCGCAGCTCCTTCTTGAAGTCGCCGATGCGCGTGCTTCCGTCGATCACGAGCAGCTCCAGCCCGGCGATCTCGGCGAGATCAGCGAACGCTTCAGTGCCGAGCGCCAAGCACAAGCTCGTGTGATGCGGTCCACCGGCGAGTAACCACGCCTCCGCCGCCGTCGCGAGGTCGGGCTTCGGCTCCCATACGGTGCAGGCGACGGGCAGCCGCGGCAGCTCCTCGTCGGGCGGCACCAGCTCGACCTCGTTTGCAACGAGGCGGAAGCGATCGCCCAGATCTAGGAGGCCCACCGCCACGGCCGGCCCCGGGGCGGCTGTGAACACGAGGCGTACCGGGTCCTGCTTGCCGCCGATCGAGAGCGGGTGGATCTCACAGGAAGGCTTCTCGGCCGCGATCGAGGGACACACCTCGAGCATGTGCGCGCCGAGCACCTTGGGGCCGTCCGCCGCGAGGTGGTACGTGTAGTCCTCCATGAAGGACGTGCCGCCCTCGAGCCCAGCGCTCATCACCTTGGCAATCCGGACGAGAGCCGCCGTTTTCCAGTCCCCCTCGGCCCCGAACCCGTAGCCGTCCGCCATCAGGCGCTGCACGGCGATACCCGGAAGCTGCGGCAGGCCGGCGAGGTCCTCGAAAGTGTCGGTGAATGCCTTGAAGCCCCCCGTCTCGAGGAAGTCTCGCAACCCCGCCTCGATTCGTGCGGCGTCCCGCAGCGACTCCCGGCGCTCGCCGTCTCGCTGGAGCGCCGGCACGAGCGTATATTCCTGCTCGTACTCATCGACCAGCCGGTCGACGGCGGAGTCCGGGACTTCGCGTACCGCGTCGACCAGCTTGCCGACGCCGTAGCCGTGCACCGCGATACCGAGCCGGAGCTGCGCCTCGACCTTATCGCCTTCGGTCACGGCGACGTTCCGCATGTTGTCTCCGAAGCGCGCGACGCTGAGCGTCTGCGCCTCGCGCCAGCCGCACGCTGCCCGCGCCCAGGTGTCAATCCGGCCGAGCACGGACGGGTCGCTCCAGTGTCCGACGACCGTCTTGCGCCTCAGCCCCATCCGCGTCTCCAGAAACCCGAACTCGCGGTCGCCGTGCGCGGACTGGTTCAGGTTCATGAAGTCCATGTCGATCTCGCTCCAGGGAAGATCGCGGTTGAACTGCGTGTGCAGGTGGAGAAGCGGCTTCTGCAACGCACCGAGGCCCGCGATCCACATCTTCGCCGGAGAGAATGTGTGCATCCAGGTGATCAGGCCGACGCAGTCGTCGGCCGCGTTCGCGTCGAGGCACAGTCGGCGAATCGACTCCGGGTTCGTCAGGACCGGTTTGTGGACGATCCTGACCGAAACGGCTTCGGCCGCCTCGAGCCTCTCCGCCACCTCGCGAGATTGCTCGTCAACCCGGCTCAGCGTCGCGTCGCCGTAGAGATCGTGGCTTCCCGCGGCGAACCAGACTTCGAATTGGCCAAGCGCCTTCATGATCGTGCCTCCATTCGCTGAGAGATGCGGCTGTCGGCCGCCGGCTGCACGACGAAGAGGCAGTCCTCACCGATGGGCGCGGCCGACACCTCCAGCTTGGCGAGCCGGCGGGCGGCGTCCTCAGGCAGGACATCGTTCAGGAAGAGGCCGGTGGCGGTCTCGACGCTTGCGCGGATCTTCGTCGTCGTCCGGCTCCGCTGGAAGGGGAAGAACTCGAAGGCGAGGTGCCAGTCCGGCTGGGAGCGCGGAGCCTCCTGGGCGACCATCAGGTACGGGCACTCGAGGCCGAATAGCGCGTCGTAACGGAGCGTGACGTCGCGGAGCGCAGAGGCGAGGTCGAGCTGCTCGCCGGGGGTGAGGTCTGCGAGCCGCGACAGACCGTGTCGCCGTGCGCGCACCGCGACCTCGTACGGCCAGCGGGAAGCAAAGGGCAGGCCCACTACGAAGCTGTCATTGGGTGCGACGACGCGCACCGACCCGCTCTCGCGGCGGACGAGGTCGCAGCCGAGGCAGAGGGCCTTCTGCGTGCGGTAGCGCCGGTGGGCCTCGGCCTTGGCGGCCGTGATCGGGGGAAGGTGATCGAAGGCGTAGATCTGGCCGTGCGGATGCGAGAGCGTCGCGCCCGCCTCCGCTCCCCGATTCTCGAAGATCATCACGAACTCGTGCCGTTCGTCCGCCCACAGCTCGCGCGAGCGGTCGCTCCAGATGGCCAGCAGCCGCCCGAGCTCGACTGGAGCAAGCCGGCCGAAGCACGTGTCGTGCCGCGACGTGTAGATGACGAGCTCGCACCGTCCGCAGGAGGGCGCGGTCAGGTCGCCGGGCGGGGGGAGTGGTGGCTCGGCGACGAACGAGGGAAAGCGGTTCTCGAAGACGGCCGCTTCGTACGGGAACGGGAGCTCGATGCCGCCGGGACAGACGGGACAGCCCTCCTCGTCGTCGCGCGGCGCCGCCGTGTCGAGCGGTCGGACGTTCCGGGCGGGCGAGATCGCGACCCACTCCTCCGTCAGCAGGTCGAAGCGCTTGTGGATCCCGCCAAGCCCTGTCTCGGCGCCGCGGCGCGCAAGGCTAGAGGAAGCGCGAACGGCACCGTACACGAAGACGCGCCTGCCGTCCTCGTGTACGAGCTCGTGCCTCGGGACAGGCTTCACCGAGCCACCCATACCTCGCAGCCGTGCTCCCTCAGGCTATCGAGGATCGAAGGATCGGCGGACTCGCCGGTAATGATCATGTCGATTTGATCGATCCCGCAGAGTTGGGCGAGCTCGATGCGGCCGATCTTGCTGCCGTCGGCGAGGACGATGCGGCGGCGCGCGACCCTGAGCATGTGCCGCTTGATTTCAGCCTCGGGAAGGTTGATGTTCGTGACGCCGCTGGTGGGATGCACGCCGTTGCAGCCGAGCAGCAGGGTGCTCGCGGAGATCCGGTCGAGGATGTGTGTGGCGAGCGGATCGACGAGGGAGTGCTGAAGGGGCCTCAGCGTGCCGCCCAGGACGACGATGGCGATACGCGGGACGGCAGACTCGAGCTCGAGCGCGGTCTTCAGGCCGTTCGTGAAGACGACGACGTCGCGAAGCTCGGTGCGGGCGGCGAGCGCTCGGGCAGTCGCGACGGCGGTGGTGCCGACGTCGATGATGACCGACTCACCATCCCGCACCAGCTCCGCAGCGGCCCGCCCGATCGCAAGCTTCTCGACTGCAAAGCTCGTCTCCGACTCCTCGAACGGGCGCTCCTGCCCGAGCGCGGCGCGCGGGATCGCGCCGCCATGGATGCGTTGGATCTGACCCCGCTCCGCCAGCGCTGCGAGGTCGTTGCGGACCGTCACCTCTGAGATCCCGAACCGATCGCTTAGATCTCCGACCCGTGCGAACTCTCGCTCGTTGATCAGGGCGAGCATGCGCTCCCGGCGCTCGTTGGGAGAACTCGCGAGCTGTTCGAGCGCGTCGCCGGTGATCGCAGCCGCCGCGGGCTTGCCAACGTCCTCGCGGGCGGGTCCGTTCTCGCTCACGCCTCTCTCCCCGCCGAGGCGGAGCATGCGCGAACGCACTCAGACGCGATCCACTCTCTCCACTGTTCGCTCACGATACCCTCCTTATTCGTAAGGATACTACTACGATATCGAAAGCGAAGTGCACTGCGTTGGGATCGCCCTTTAGGTCGCCATTGCCCTGTAATAGCCAGAAATCAGCCAAGGAGTAGCTCTCTGTTTGCTTTCTTTTTCGAAGGTGCTATCGTCCTCGTATTAGCGGCCTTTCGATCTCGAAGGTCGGGGGCGATTTCGAGACACGCTATCGCCGGTGACGGCGAGGCGGACGTCAGAGGGAGGAAGCAACGGTGAAACGAGTGTTAAGAATAGCCGCTGTAGCGACGGCGGCCGCGCTCGCCGCGCTGTTCGTGGCCATGTTCCTAGGGACCACGGACAAAGGCGCGGCGGCGCCCAGTTCGGCGCAGGCCGGGAAGTGGTGCGCCGGCAAGAAGATCGTCTTCTTCCCGGGTGGCCCGGCAGGCGGCGTGTTCGCGGTCAACGTCTATAACGGCGCGAAGCAAGCGGCGAAGGACCTGGGCGTCAACGTGCAGTACGAATGGTCGAACTGGGATCCCGCGACCATGGTCAACCAGTTCAAGTCGGCGATCGCGACGAAACCGACCGCCATTGCTGTGATGGGGCACCCCGGCGACGCCGCGCTGGACAAGTGGATCAACCAGGCGGAGGCGAAGGGCATCATCGTCACGAGCCAGAACACGCCGCTGCCCAAGGCGGAGGCCAAGTACGCGGGGAAGGGCTTCGGCTTCGTCGGTCAGAACCTCTACAACTCGGGCTTGCTGCTCGCCAAGTCGTCCGTGGCGCAGCTGCATCTCAAGAAGGGCAACCGCGCGATGGTCTGGGGCCTGCTCTCCGAGCCGACGCGCGGGCTGCGCACGAAGGGCGTGATCGACGGTCTGAAGAAGGCGGGCCTGAAGGTCGACTACATCGAGATCAACACGGCCACGAACGCCGACCCGACCGCGGGCACGCCGATCTTCACCGCCTACGTGACGTCGCATCCTGACGTAAAGCTCGTCGTGACCGATCACGGCGGGTTGACCGCGACTGCGCAGACGTACCTGACGGCGGCGGGCAAGAAGCCGGGCCAGATCCCGGTTGCGGGCTTTGATATGTCGCCGGCCACCGTGAAGGCGATCCAGGGCGGCTGGACACAGCTCGTCCTCGACCAGCAGGAGTGGCTGCAGGGATATCTGCCGATCCTCCATTCGTGCCTGTCGTCGGTCTACAAGTTCGCCGGGCTCTACGTCGACACGGGATCGGGAATCATCAACAAAGCCAACATCGGCCCACTCATCCCGCTGATCAATAAGGAGATTCGCTAACTAACTAGTAGGTAGGTTCCGTAGCCGGCAACAGCAGAGAGCGGTGGCGCAGGTTCCCGGCGCCACCGCTCTCAATACAATAAAACGGAGGTGCGAATCCCTAATGGTGACTGCGACGAATCTCCTCGAGCTTGAGGACGTCTCGAAGTCATTCGGCGAGGTCAGTGCGCTCGAGGGCATCAACCTTATGGTCGGCGACAACGAGATCGTCGGGCTTCTCGGCGACAACGGCGCCGGCAAGTCGACGCTGATCAAGATCGTCACCGGCTTCCACGCGCCGAACAGCGGCACGATCACCTGGAAGGGGCAGAGGCTCACGCACCTGACCGTGCAGCATGCGCGCGATCTCGGCATCGAGACCGTTTACCAGGAGCGGGCGCTCGCCGACCAGCAGTCGCTCTGGCGGAACATCTTCATGGGCCGGGAGCGGAAGGCGCGGCTCGGGCTGCTCGACGTCAGCCAGATGCGGAACGAGACGGAGAAGCTCATGCTCGAGTTCCTGCGCTTCACGTCGAAGGCCGTGACGCCGGAGACGGAAGTCGGCACGATGTCGGGGGGCGAGCGTCAGGGGGTTGCGATCGCGCGCGCGCTGCACTTCGAGGCCGAGCTGATCATCCTCGACGAGCCGACGATGGGGCTCTCGGTCACCGAGACGCGTAAGACGCTCGACTTCGTTCGCGAGATCAAAGCCGCCGGCAAGTCGTGCATCTTCATCGATCACAACATCTTCAACGTCCATGAGGTCGTCGACCGCATTGTCTTGGTCGACCGCGGACGCATTGCAGGCGGGTTCAAGACAGCGGAGATCACGTTGCTCGACCTGATCGCCCAGATGCAGCATGTCGCCGAGACCGGCGAGATCGATAAGTCGAAGGCCGGGGTGACGACATGACTGGCGTCGAGCAAGCACCGAAAGAGGTCTCGCCGCGCCCGCGGCAAAAAATGAGCCGGCGAGATCGCGAGCGGAGCTTCCTCCGCCACTACGGCCTCCAGGCCGGCACGGTGGTAATGGCGCTCATAATCTGGGTCATCGTCGCGATCGGCGCCCCCCAGACCTGGCTCCACAAAGACATGTACAGCGCGCTGATGTCGACGGTGCCGCAAACCGGAATCATCGCGCTGGCGCTCACCCTGGTCGTGATCGCGCGCGAGATCGACCTGTCGTTCGGATCCGTAATGGCGGTCGGGTCGTGGGTATTCATATCGACTGGCCGACCCGAGTTCGGTCTGATCGCCGGTCTCGCCGCCGGGCTGGGTGTCGGACTCCTGAACGGCGTGATTATCGTGCGCTTCGGCGTCCCCTCGCTCGTGACGACGATCGGCACGATGTTCTTCTGGTCCGGCATCGTAGTCGTCGGCACCAACGCCGCGGGCTCCGGCACTCCAGGTGGCTTTGTCTCCACCCTCTTGATCGGCCGGGTCGGCGGCTATGTGCCCGCCGAGATGTTCTGGCTGATCGGATTAGCAATCGTATTCTGGGTGGTACTGAACCGATCCCGGTTCGGTGCACACGTCTACCTCGTCGGCGACAACGAGCAGAGCGCGCGCATGATGGGCGTTCGCACCGGCCGCGTCCGCATCGCCGTCTTCGCGCTGGTGGGGCTCATGGCCGCACTGGCCGGCATCATCGCGACGCTCGAGGCGAACTTCTTCTGGCCGACGCAGGGGAACCCCGGCAGCGGCGTGATGCTGGCGGTAGTCGCCACCGTCTTCCTCGGCGGTACGTCGATCTTCGGCGGCCGCGGCACGATCTTCGGGACAGTGGTCGCCGCGTTCGCGATCTCCGCCATCGAGCCGGGAATCGTGTCGCTCAACCTGACGGGCTACTACACCGAGGTGATCTACGGCGCGGTGATCGTGTTCGCCCTCGTCATGCAGAGCTTCGTCTTGCGACGGTCGCAACGATGATCGCTTAGGCGATGCGGTCGAGGCAACTCGGTAAAACGAATCGACAGGCGTCGGAGATCGGGTTCGGCGCCTGGGCGATCGGCGGCGACTGGGGCGAGACCGATGAGGTCGAGTCTCTCGCCGCAATGCACGCCGCAGTCGACGCCGGTGTCACCTTTTTCGACACGGCCGACGTCTACGGCGACGGGCGGTCAGAGCGACTGATAGGTCGGCTGCTGCGCGAGCGGGAGGAGTCGCTCGTGGTCGCAACCAAGTTTGGCCGTCGCGTGCCGCTCGACGTTTCGCAGTACACCTACGAGAACCTGCGCTCCTGGCTCGAGCGCTCGCGCGACAACCTCGGCGTCGAGATCGTCGACCTCGTCCAGCTGCACTGCCCGCCGTGGGAGACCTACTACACGCCGGCTGTCTTCGAGGCCTGCGAGAGGCTCGTCGCCGAGCGGCTCGTCCGCGCATACGGAGTCAGCGTCGAGAAGGTCGAGGAGGCGCTGAAGGCGATCGAGTACCCGAGTGTCTCGACCGTCCAGATCATCTTCAACATCTTCCGCCAGCGCCCGGCCGAGCTCTTCTTCGGGCAAGCTCGGCTGCGCGATGTCGGCGTCATCGTCCGCGTGCCTCTCGCGTCGGGCTTGCTGACCGGGAAGTTTGTCCGCGAGACGCGCTTCTCGCCAGACGACCACCGGGCGTTCAACCGACGCGGCGAGCAGTTCGACGTCGGCGAGACGTTTGCAGGCGTCGACTTCGAGCTGGGCCTCGACGTCGTCGACGGGCTGAGGCCACTCCTCCCCGAAGGCGCCACGCTGGCGCAACTCGCGCTGCGCTGGATTCTGAGCTTCGACGCTGTCTCGACCGTCATCCCTGGAGCGAAAACGCCCGAGCAGGCGCGCATGAACGCTGCCGCAGCCAACCTCCCACCGCTCTCGGCGGAGACAATGGAGCGAATCGCGGAGCTCTACCGCGCGCGGATCGCGCCGCACGTGCACCACCGCTGGTGACGGCGGATCAGTCCTCGACGGACCCGGGCTCCACGTCGCCCGCTCCGTCGACCGAAGCGCAGATGTAGCCCGTCGCCTCACGATCCACGCTGGCGGCGTACCCGGTGGTTACGGCGGCGACAAGCGACGGCGCCCGGCCAGCTTCCGCCAGCGCCACGATCGAGCCGCCGAACCCGCCGCCCGTCATGCGCGCGGCGATCGCGCCGCTCTCGTAGGCGAGATCGACAAGCCGGTCGAGCTCCGGCGTGGAGACTTCGAAGTCGCTGCGGAGGCTCTCGTGGCTCTCGCGGAAGAGCGCTCCGAGTGCCTTAAGATCAGGGCCACCCGGCTGCTCGAGAGCGGCGACGCACTTGCGCACTCGCTCGTTCTCGGAGACGACGTGACGGAGCCTCCGGGCCGCCACATCGTCGACCCCCGCCGCCTCAGCCTCTGCTTCGGCCTGCGCGACCGTCAGCGACGCGGGATTCCGGCCGCCGATCGCCGCGATACACCTCTCGAGCTCGGCGCGACGGTCGGCGTACCCGGAATGCTCCAGCTCGTGCCGAACGCCTGAATCGAGGACGACGATCGCAAGGCCGGGCGGAAGAGGCACGAAACGGTGCTCCTCGCTACCGCAGTCGAGCAGTAGTGCGTGACCGCGACGGCTCAAGAGCGATGTCGCCGGATCCATCAGCCCGCACGGGACTCCGACTGCGAGATGCTCCGCCGCCTGGGCGATCCTGGCAAGCCCGAGCGGAGGAAGCTCGAAGTCCGCTACGCGACAGAGCGCGAGCCCAACCGATACCGTGAGGGCGGCCGATGAGGACAGCCCGGCTCCGATCGGAACCGTAGAGCTGATCGTACCGTCGAAGCCCACGGGAGGTCTCCCGTGTTCGTCGAGCAGCTGCGCGACAGCCGCGACGTAGCGACCCCAACCGGCCAATGGCCCCCGCGGCGCCCCGTTACAGTCGAGCTCGACGGGCTCCGAGAACGCCAGCGAGCGCAGGCGTATTGCCCCCTCGTCGAGCCAACCGGCCACGGTCATACCGAGGTCGACGGCGACCGGAAGTACGAGCCCGCCCGAATAGTCGGTGTGCTCGCCGATGAGGTTGACGCGGGCCGGCGCGAAGACAGCGCAAGTCGTCATCGGATCGCGCGTCCGCTCACCAGGGCGCGCACGCCGAAGCTCGCCGCGCCGGCCGATGACCCGCCCATCAACCCCGCTCCGAGTTCGTCGGCCATCGCCCGGACTAAAGGCTCGGCGTCCTCCCGTCCCAGGACGACCACGGTGCCTCCGCCCCCGCCGCCGCTGATCCGCGCTCCCACGAGGCCCTGCTCCCAACCGGCCCTGCGGACCGTGTCGACGAGCGCATCCGTGCGAGGTGTTCCCAGCCCGCAACGCGAATAGCCCGCGTGCGACTCGTACATCAGCTTCCCGAGTAGTCGCGCACGGCCCGCAGTGATCGGCACGGCGAGGAGCTCTGCGAACTTGCGTACGCGCACTTGCTCCTCGATCGGGTACAGAGTCGCCGCGCGCACGGGGTAGACGACATCGGGCTCGACCACGCTAACGGGATCATCGACTCGCTCGCGAAGACGCAGGAACTCCTCGCCCACGAGCTGTTCGGGAAGCCGTCTCGGGTCGACCTGCGAAGGGTCGAGCCCAGCTAGGTATTCGTCGCGGCAGCTCAACAGCGCTTTCCCCATGAAGGCGGCGCATCGCACGCGTCCGTAGTTGCCGCCGGCGACGGCATGGCGCACGCCGGAGTCGATTCCCCACACGGCGAGCGGCGGCGGAAGTGGGATCGAATCCGCGATCTCGGCGGGGCGACAGAGGAGCTCGAGCAGCCGCCCACGCTCGCCGAAGGTGGCAGTCATCTGATCCATCGCGCCGCACGGAGCGCCGGCAAGCAGCTGCTCGGCGCGCTGCCCGAGGAGAGCGAGCCGGCTGGGCTCGAGCGGGCGGCCAAGGCAGGCTGTGAGCGCGTACAGCGCGGCGACCTCGACAGCCGCCGACGAGCCCATGCCCTTGCCTTCAGGGACGTCGGACGAGATGAGCAGCCGCAGCCCAGGAAGCGCAGCCTGTTCCTCGCGCACGAGCAGCGCGATCGGGCCGACGACGTATGCCGCCCACGCGTCGCGACCGGCGAAGCGACGCGCGAGGGTCTCGAACGGCGCGTCGAGAAGCTCGTCGACGTCGAGCGTGACGCGGCGGTCGCCGCTGACTGCAACGACGCGCCCGTCTGGGTAGAGCTGAGCAGCGGCGAGCGCCGCCGCGGCCAGCGGCAGCGTGAGCACGAGCGAGCCGGAGTAGTCGGCAATTCCGCCGAGGATGTCCAGACGGCCGGGAGCGCGCGTCACGGCTATGGGCACGTCAGACGCGAACAGGCCGCTCCGCGCAACCCGCTCGCAGAACGCGTCCGCGTCAGGGAAGCCGCTCTCGGTACCCGGTGCGCGCTCGACTTCGACGCGAGGCAGCTGATCCACTCCTCGGCTCATGCGTTAGTTGTCGACCTCCCCGTCTAGCGTACTGCATCAGAGTTCGCTCGCCTGCAGCGCCGCCCTGTTTCGCAGAGGGTGGCTGACGTGGCTACCGCTCGCCGAGCTGCTGGATGATCGTCACCGTCATCAACGGGTCTCCGAGCGAGTCGGAGATCTGGTCGGCCTCCAACTCGACGCCCGCGACCGACGGCACCCCAAGCACATACAACCCGGCCACTCGCGCGGCGGCAACGCCCGGTGGAGAGTCCTCCAGGGCGATCGGGGTCAGGTCACTATCCCGACTCGCTAGCCCGTGGGTCCGCACCGTAGGCCTTCTGGTACAGCGCCTGCCAGCTCCTCACGATCTGCATCGTCGCGTTCTGCAGACCATCGAGCTCTAGGAAACGGGGCCTCGGCGGGGTCGGTGTAGCTGCCCATGGTCGGGTTCGTCGTGAATCTGGCGAAGGCGGCCGACAAGGTCGCTCACACGGGAGGATGCGCGTACCTGCCGGTGGCTCACCGGGGAGCTGTCAGCGGATCCCAGTTCTTTCGCGGAATGTCTTGGGCCAGCCGCAAGGCTTCTAGCCGGGCGCGACGAGCCGCGTCGTCGACAGGGGTCGTGCTTGGGATGGAGAGAAACTCCTTCAAACGTGCTCGCGCTTGTTCGTCAGCTGGTCCTCGGGTGGTTTCGCGCAAGACTCTGACCGCATCGTTTGCGTTCTCAGCATGGTAGATACCGGTACCAACAGTCAGCATATCGGCCCCAGCCTCGACGTACTGAGCGGCGTTCGAAGGCTTAACGCCGCCGTCGACCTCGATACCGATTTCGATCGCCGCCGCCAAAGCTCGCTCTCGAACCACTCGTATTCTCTCGAAGGTATCGGGGGCAGAGGCATTACCGCCAAAGCCGAGCGGAACGGACACAAGATTTACCAAGTCCACCTTTGCCATGAGGTCGTCAGGCAGATCGTCCAAGGGCGTCTCACATTTTAGGGCGAGGCCTACTTGGCGTTTCTCGCTTCGAATATGATCGATAAGTTCTTCTGGATTTGTTGCAGCTTCCAGATGGAAAACGACCATGTCAGCGCCCGCATCGCAGATTCGCTGCACCCATTTACGCGGTTCGTCAACCATCAGATGAACCTCTATGGGTAGGTCGATCCAATTACGAATTAGGGCCACAAGATATTCGCCGAAAGTGACGCGTGGCACGAAATGTCCATCCATTACATCGAGCGAGAATGCGTCAATGCCAGCGTTAGCAACGCGCGTGACTTCGTGTTCAAGTTGCGAATAGTCAGCGTCGAGAATAGATGCAGTTATGATGGCCACAGTTGGCTCCGGGCGCTTCGATGAAGTCTGTCGGCGTCTGTTCGTCGACCGGACGAAATGCTAGCAGGCTGCAGCGTTACCGCGGACTTCTGGCGACCTTGTCGTGCGAGTGCGGTTGTCGCCTTCGCGTGAATCGCCCAGAGTCCCTCTCCTGGGAGGCTTGTGAACCCGACCCCATCTTAGAGAACGAGCCATCTACCGCTCGCTGTGACCACGGCACTCTCGCTGTCACCCGGAGAGCCGTGTCTTCTTGATCCGGTAGCAGCCGCGCCGGACCCGCTCGAAGCGCGCTCCGTAGCCCTCGGCGTATGCGGCCAGGATCCCCTTCACCGACGTCCAGCGCAGTAGTTCACCCGCGAGTCGTTCAGCCGCTGCATGAATCTCACGCGCGCGCATCGGGTGTTCGGCCTTCTCCAGCACCCTCGTGACCGTTGCCAGCACGCCGCCGGCGCGCCGTGGAGCAGGCCGAGGCTCGCGAGGATCAGCCCGGGCCCTGTTAAAAAGATCTTCGTAGAGCACGTCGAGGCGCGAAAGCTCGACTGAGACTCGAGGGTTCGAAAGTGCCCCGTTTAGTTCCAAAAAGGTTCGAACGTGCTCCGGTGTCTATGACCCAAGGTGCGACGACAAAAAGGACAGGGTTCACACGGCTCTCTCAAGGCTCGGAGGAGCGGGGACGGGGGCTCATGAGGAGCCTTGTCCCCGCTCTCCGAATTACCGACCTACGGGGTGTAGATGAACTTCTTGATCTTGGGATTGTTGATGTTCGCCTTGGTAATCACTGCGGAAGGCGTGCCGTAGTGCTTCTTGATTCCCGCTCTGTCGTTCTTGATCCACTTGACCGCGAGCTGCACGCCAAGCTGGCCAATGCCGTACGGATACTGCGCGACGAGGGCGTCGACGGTTCCGGCCTTTAGGGCCGCCACCTGCGGCGGACCGGCGTCGAACTCGACGAGCTTGACCTTGCCGGACTTGCCGGCGGCCTGCACGGCGGACGTTACGCCGTCACCGGATTTGACGTTCACGGCGAACATGCCCGCGAGTTTCGGATGCGCCGCGAGGAGCGCCGAGGTCAGGCGGGCCGCCGTCGGCGTGTCGTCGTTGCAGTACTGGATGCTCGTGAAATGGAGCTTCGGGAACTTCTTCAACTCCGACCTGAAGCCAGCGATGCGCTGGTCGGTGGTGCTGACCCCCGGGGTGGTGGCCATGATGCCCACATCGCCGCCCGCTGAGCCGATAGCCTTCGCGAGCGCGTCGGCAGCCAGCCTGCCGCCCGCGGGGTTGTCGGTCGAGACGTTCGACAACGCGATTTTCTTAGTGATCAGCGTGTCGACCGTTACCACCGGAATACCGGCTTTGATGGCGCGCTGAATCGGCGCGATCAGTGCGCTTTTGTCAGTTGGCGCGATCAGGATCGCGCTCGGATGACGCGCGATCGTCGCGTTCAGGAACGGGATCTGCGTCGGCGGGCTGAAGGCGGCCGGCGAGCCCGTGTAGGTGAAGCTGACGCCCTCCTTCTTTGCTTCCGCTGCCGCACCCTTCTTCATCGTTAGGTAGAAGGCGTCCGTGGTGATTCCGGCGACGAGCGTGATGCTGATCTTCGCCGACGGCTTCTTCGCCGAGCTTGGCGCCTTCGCCGCGTTGCTGCTTGCGAAAGCAAATGTCGTCGTTATCGCCCCGGTGCCCACAATCAGCACCACGATCAATGCAACTAGACGTCGTGACATCGATAAAACCTCCCCTTCGTTTCGATTAGTACAACGTTGTCATAAACCGGTCAAACTCCACTGATACTCCGCGCCGAGAAACGTGTCAAGAAACCCCCACAGCCGGCGCCGCGTTTCCACTGACAGCCACGGGCCACTTCCCCGAGGCTCGACGGTGGACGTCGCTCGCTGCCTGTGGTGTAGGTCGATGGAGCACTTCTTTTCTCGCCCGCGCTCATTTGCTTGAGCGCCGGCGACGCACCTGGTCGAGATAGACGGCGAAGATGATCGTCACTCCGACGAGCACCTCCTGCCAGAACGACGGGACGTTCATGATTACGAGGCCGTTCTGTGCAATTGTCGGTATGAACGCGCCGATGGCGCTGCCGATAATCGTGCCGACGCCGCCGAAGAGGCTCGTGCCACCGATCACGACGGCGCCGATCGCATTCAGGTTGTCGCTCGAGTGCGAGGCGCGGGAGATGTTCGTGAAGATCGCGAGGTCAAGGACCGCCGCGGATCCGGCTAGGAACCCGGCGAGCGCGTAGACCTTGACGATTTGGCGGTTGACGGCAATGCCGGTACGTCGCGCGCCCTCCTCGTTCGACCCAACCGCGGCCGTGTAGCGGCCGAAGCGCAAATGGTGGTAGACGATGTGCGCGACGATCAAGAAGAAGATCGCGATCCAGATGGGGACGTATAAGCCGAGGAACGTTCCGTTACCGATTTTGTCCGTGAAGCTAGGCGGCACGGGTGCAAAGAAGTTCGTGCCTCCCGAGATCAGGTCGGATAGACCGAAGGTGATACCGAGTGTCCCGAGCGTGACGATGAACGGGGGAAGCTTCAGGAGGGTGATGAGCAGCCCGTTCACCAAGCCCCACGCAGTCCCCATGACGATGCAGACTGCGATACCCACGCAGATAGCGGTGGTGGCGTGCGGGTACAGCCCCATCTGAACCTGAGCGTGCGTTCCCGACAAGGCGAGCATCACCTTCCCGCCGCAAGTACCCGCGATGAGCAGGATCCCGCCGATCGAGAGGTCGATGCCGGCCGTGACAATCACGAACGTCTCGCCGATCGCAAGCAGGATCACCTCGGACGTGTTGAGCGCGATCAGCTTGAAGTTCGAGCCGGTGAGAAAGCTGTTAGCCGGCGTCTGGCTCCAGAAGAAGACGATCAACCCGAGCAGGAAGATGAAGAGCCAGGAGCGCCATACGAGGTCGAGAGCCCGCTCCCCGCGCGTCAGTTCTGACGTGATCACGTCCTCCGCGGCGATAACGTCGTGTTTTACCGATGATCCCATCTTGCCTTTCGCCATTGCGCTCTATTCCTCCGGGAGAGGTGGTAAGCAGCGGACAACTTCGATCGGTCCCGAGAGCTCGCCGGCCCCCGCGTCGTAGGGAACGAGGATGGTCTCGCCTCGAGCGAGATCGAGCGCCCCGTCTCTGGTTTCGAGGCGCCCCTCACCGTCGACGACGACGAGGATCGAGTAGCTTGGCTCGAGCGCCACGACGGGCTCGGGCCGAAGCCACTCTGCGCGGAAGAACTGCTCAGCCTCGGGCGGGACGACCGATCTGGCGCCGGGGCGAATCTCCGGGGCGGACTTGCTCCGGCGCATCCAAGAATCGAGCTCCTCGCTGCCGAGTGCCGTGCGCCGCACGCAGCCGAGCGCGACATCGAAGCCGAGCCCCATATCAGCTTCCTCGGGCCCGCCGATCTCGAAACCCGACCAATCGAGCATCACTCCGAGATCGGATGGCTCCTGCACTTCGACCATGAACACGCCCTTGCCGATCGAGTGCGGAGTGCCGCCGGGGACGTAGATACAGTCGCCCGGCGCGACCGGCACTTCGTTCAGCGATTCGAGCATGCGCGTGCGGTCCTGGCGAGAGACCCAGTCGGCAAGCGTCTCAACCTCGACGTCCTCGCGAAAGCCGACGTGAAGGAGGGGTCGCTCGCCTCCGGCTTCGACGATCAGCCAGGCCTCTGACTTGCCGTAGCGCGCTCCGAGGTGCTCGCGGGCGAAGGCGCGGTCGGGATGGCTATGAACCGGAAGCTGCTCGCCGGCGTCGAGTAACTTCACCAGAAGCGCAGTATCGGCTCCGAAGCGGCTCACGTGCGCGGCACCCAGAAACGCTTCCGGCTCAGCGGCTATCGCATCGCGGAGCAGTCGCCCGTCGGGAAGAACGGTGAGCCCTCGCGGCTCCTTGCCAAAAATGGACGTCGTCGAGCCGACCCAGTCTTCCGGCACGTATCCGTCGCTCGAGGACACGCCACGAAAGCGCGCGATGGCGGGGCCGCCGCGGTATAAGCGGCTCGGCTGGTTCGCATCGAGGCGGATCGGCTTCACGCCGCTCACACCTCCCCGAAGCCGCGCATAACGAGGTTCGTCGGCAAGATCACCGTCTGGGGTGGGCGGTTGTCGCCATCGAGCCGCCGCGAGAGCAGCTCGGCGGCTCGGCGGCCCAGATCGGCCGGGTCGTAGGTGATGACCGTAACCGGTAGAGCGAGGAACTCGGCCAGCTCGAGGTCGTCGAAGCCGACCAGCGCAATGCGACGGCCGGTTGCCGCCAACGCACGCAAAGCACCGATCGTAATGCGGTTGTTGCCCGTGAAGACGGCAGTCGGCGGCTCGGGCAACGCAAGCAGCTCGCGCGCCGCCTCGTCGGCGGCGCCGGTGCTATGAGCACCGAAACGAATGATCGATTCGTCGACGGGGATCCCGGCGGCGTGAAGCGCCTCGCGGAAACCTCGCGCGCGCTCGCGCTCGGTGAAGATCGCCGAATCGTCGCCGATCATGCCGATCCGCCGATGGCCCTGCTCGATCAGGTACTCGACTCCCTTGCGCGTACCGCCCACGTTGTCGAGCAAGACGGTGTCTGCCTCGATGCAACCGGGCGGGCGGTCGATGAAGACGGCGATCATGCCGAGGCGTAGCTCGGGGAGGAGATAGCGGTGATCGGTCCCCGCCGGCACGATAAAAAGACCCTCGACGCGCCGCTCGCAAAGGAGCAGCGCAAGCTCTCGCTCCCGCTCCGGTTCCTCGTCGGAAGAGCCCGCGACGAGCATCAGACCGCGCTCGCGCATGACCTCCTCTACGCCTCGCGTGATCGCGGAGTAGAACGGGTTCGAAACGTCCTCTATCACCAGGCCGAGGGTTCGCGACAGTTGCCCGCCCCGAAGTGCCCGAGCCATGTCATTGCGGCGGAAGCCGAGCTGCTTGATCGCCGCCTGGACGCGCGCCGCGGTCTCGGGACGGACACCGGGCTCGTCGTTGACGACACGAGAGACGGTCTTGAGGCTCACCCCGGCGGTGCTGGCGACGTCGCGCATAGTCGGGCGCTCCTTCGCGCGCGGCTGGTCGAAGACACCGGCGAGGTCGGCTTCGGACAACGCGGTCACCTGGCGTTTGCTACGTGCGTGTGTCGGGACGGTCAAGGCGCTTTTCCTCAGACGAGCGCGTCGAGGGCTCCGGTCATGAACCCGACGACCGCCTCGAGGCTCGTGTCGCTCGTGTCTATGGTCGCAATCGTCCGCCCGAGCCGAAGCACCGTGATTCGGTCGGCGACGGCGAAGACCTCGGGCAGATTGTGGCTGATCATGATCACCGCGATACCGTGGTTCTTCACCTCTCTCATCAGCTCGAGCACCATGGCGGACTCGCGCACGCCGAGCGCGGCTGTGGGCTCGTCCATGATCACGATGCGATTACCCCAAGCGATGGCGCGAGCGACGGCGACCGCCTGGCGCTGTCCACCGGAGAGGCTCTGCACAGGCTGTTCGACGGACTGGATACCGATCTTGAGACGCTGCATCTCTCCCTCGGCACGCTGCTTCATCGACTTTTTGTCGAGGAAGCCGAACCAGGAAAGAGGGGGCGGGAGCAACATCTCGCGACCTAGGAAGAGATTCGCTGCGGCGTCGAGGTGCTCGGCGAGCGCGAGGTCTTGGTAGACGGTCTCGATCCCGAGTACGCGGGCTTCGCGCGGGTTCGTAATCGATACCGGTCGGCCGTCGAGTAACACCTCGCCGCCGTCTGCGTGGAAGACGCCGGAGATGATCTTGATCAGCGTCGACTTGCCCGCACCGTTGTCGCCGACGATCGCGTGTATCTCGTCCGGGCGCAGCTGGAAGTTGCCCTCCCGAAGCGCCACGACGTGACCGAAGTGCTTCTGGATGTTGCGAGCCTCGAGGATCGGCTCTACACCGCTACTATTTGGCGTCGTTACCGACAACGCTGTCATGATGGGCGGGAGTCTATGCACATGAACGCGGGCGTTGTCAAACGAGATCTTAAAGACCCTGCAAAATGGTCTCTTTTTGGAAAAGCAGTGAGAGTGAGACCCCGCTCATCGAGCGCCCTGATCCGAGCAGCGAGCACCACGCGAAGACGCGGTCTCACCGCCCCTTCCCCGCCGGAGACGGTCTTGAGGCTCACATAGGCGGCCGCCGCAACGTCGCTCATGGTCGGCGCCTCTTCGTGCGGGACCGGTCGAGCGCGCTGGTGTGGTTCGCCTCAGGCAACGCTACGACCTTGGCAGCCCGGAGCTTCACGATCCCGAGAGACATCGGTGTCTGACAACGCTGTCATGCGAGCGGAGTCTATGCAGATGAGCGCTTGCTTTGTCAAGTAACTCGAGAGTTTCCTGTGACGCATGCGGAAAGCGCTGAATAGCACCGGCGCCGGGGCGCTGTGACGAGTCGAGAGGCGCCCTGCCCTCCCGAGGATGCGGGCGTCGCCGCTGCTGCAGGGTCCCGATCGGCAGTGATAGCCTTCCGGCCGTATCGCAAGGTCATTTTTGTTGACGCGCGCGCCCTTTCGCTGATCGATTTCGATCGACGGAGGTCGCCAGGCGCCGGCCGAGATGACGTTGAGCACTCGTCGGGATTGAAACTCCAGGAGGTCGAGCATGGGCAGCAGTGAGCAGGGCGAGCACGCCATCCACACGATGTTTCTGGAAGAGCGGCGCTATCCGCCCTCGCCCGAATTCGTGGCCCAGGCCAACGCCAAAGCCGATATCTACGAGCGCGACTTCGAGGAGTTCTGGGATACGGAAGGCCGTGAGCGCGTCTCCTGGTTCCAGCCCTTCGACAAGCTCTACGAGTGGGAGATGCCCAACGCCAAGTGGTATCTAGGCGGCAAGCTGAACGTCTGTTACAACTGCGTCGATCGCCACGTCGAAGCCGGCGCGGGCGAGAAGGTCGCCTTCTACTGGGAGGGCGAGCTGGCCGACACCAGGCGCGCAATCACCTACGCCGACCTGCAGACCGAGGTCGTCCGCTTCGCCAACGTTCTCAAGTCGATCGGCGTAGAAAAGGGAACCCCGGTCGCGATCTACCTCGGCATGATCCCCGAGCTGCCGGTGGCGATGCTCGCCTGTGCGCGCCTCGGCGCTCCGCACTGCGTCGTCTTCGGCGGCTTCTCGTCCGAGTCGCTCGCCGACCGCGCCAACGACTTCGAGGCCGAGATCGTGATCACGCAGGACGAGGGCTATCGCCGCGGCAAGCCGCTGGGGCTGAAGAAGATCGCCGACGACGCCATCGTCAACATCCCGAGCGCCAAGAACATGTTGGTGGTCAAGCACTCAGGCGGCGACGTGGCCTGGACGGAAGGCCGCGACCTTCGCTTCGACGACCTGGCCAAGGACGCCTCGAGCGATCCGGCCAGCTGCCCCTGCGAGCCGATGGATTCCGAGGATCTGCTCTTCCTCATGTACACGAGCGGCACGACCGCCAAGCCGAAGGGGATCGTCCACACCACCGCCGGCTACCTGGTCGGATCGGCGTCGACGCACCACTACATCTTCGATCTCAAGCCCGACTCGGACGTCTACTTCTGCACCGCCGACATCGGCTGGATCACCGGCCACTCCTACATCGTCTACGGGCCGCTCTGCAACCAGGCCACCTCGGTCATCTTCGAGGGAACGCCCGACTTCCCCGACAAGGATCGCTGGTGGGACATCTGCGAGCGCTACGGCGTGACGATTCTCTACACCGCGCCGACGGCCATCCGCTCGCACATGAAGTGGGGCCCGGAGTACGCGCAGAAGCACGATCTCTCCAAGATCAGGCTGCTCGGCTCGGTCGGCGAGCCGATCAACCCCGAGGCCTGGATCTGGTACCGCGAGCACATCGGCGGCGACAAGGCGCCGGTCGTCGATACCTGGTGGCAGACCGAGACCGGCTCGATCCTGATCACGCCGCTTCCGGGTGTCACGACGCTCAAGCCCGGCTCGGCCAGTAGGCCCTTCCCGGGTATTGATGCTGCCGTCTACGACGAGTCGTCGAACGAGGTCGGGCCCGGCGGCGGCGGCTACCTCGTGCTGCGTCGCCCTTGGCCCTCGATGCTGCGCGGCATCTACAAGGATCCCGAGCGCTTCCTTTCCAACTACTGGTCGCTGTTCCCGGGCAACTACGCCGCCGGCGACGGCGCCCGCATCGACGAGGACGGTGACTACTGGCTGCTCGGCCGGGTTGACGACGTGATGAACGTCTCGGGCCACCGCCTCTCGACGATCGAGATCGAGAGCGCGCTCGTCGACCACCCGATGGTCGCCGAAGCGGCGGTCTGCGGTCGCGCCGACCCGATCACCGGCCAGGCCATCGTCGCCTTCGTAACGCTCAAGGGCGGCGCGGAGAGCACGGAAGAGATCGTCAAGGAGCTTCGCGCTCACGTTGGCAAGAAGATTGGCCCGATCGCCAGGCCGGCGAGCGTCGTGATCACACAGGAGCTACCGAAGACGAGAAGCGGCAAGATCATGCGCCGTCTTCTGCGCGACGTGGCCGAGAACCGTGAGCTCGGTGACACCACCACGCTCGCCGATCCGACCGTGCTGGCCAAGATCCAGCAGCAGGCACAGGCGAAGGCCTAACCCGTCTTCGATACCTATCGCATAGAAACCGCCGCCGGCCCAGCGCAGCGTCTCGGCCGGCGGCGGTTTCTATGAGCCGAATCGACGTTCTCGGCGTAGGTACCATGGACAGGCTCTCCTCGCACACACACTGACCGTGAGCACTCAGAGAGCGGCCCTTTACGGGCGCGGCGCAGACGAGATTCCATGTTTCGCCGGCGCGGCCGGAGAGCTCTGCAAGAATTGAAGAGAGAGTAAGGAGCGAAAGATGTCAGAGAGCGCTGATGGCGCTGTCTCCTCGACGGAGGCGCAGCTCGAGTCCGCTAGCGAAATGAACGAAAGAGCGCACGCACGCGAGCTGCTCTCAGGCCCAACCGACGTCATCCTTCGCGATGGCAGCACCGTTCGGCTGCGGCCGCCACTGGCGGAAGAGGTCGATCCGGTCGTCGAGTTCCTCCGCAACCTCTCGCCCGAGAGCTACACCCAGCGCTTCCACGGCCGCGCCTCGATCGACGCCTCGCTGCTCGAGGGAATGGTCGACTGCGACTGGCTCGAGCAGGGCGCGCTGATCGCCACACGCGCGGGCGCCGAAGGTGAAGAGGTCGTTGCTCTCGGTAGCTACGACCGCCTGCGCCAGCGCGACCGAGCCGAGGTTTCCTTCGTCGTCTCCGACCACCTTCAGGGTCACGGTCTCGGCACCCAGGTCTTCAACCAGCTCGTCGCGCGCGCGGCGGCAGTGGGCATCCGCAGCTTCGTCGCCCTGGTCAAGGCCGACAACATGAAGGCGCTCGAGATGCTGTCCCTGAGCGGTTTCGCCCTCCACCGCGAGCTCGACAGCGGCATCGTCGAGATGGAGATCTCGCTCGAGCCGACCGAGCACCTGCTCGAGTGGGTCGGGGCGAGAGACCACGAAGCGGTCGTCACATCGCTTCGGCCCTTCTTCCTTCCTCGCAGCGTGGCCATCATCGGCGCCTCGGCGCGGGAAGGATCGGTCGGCGGCGACCTGTTCCGGAACATCCTGCACGCCGGCTTCAAGGGCGTCGTCTATCCGGTCAACTCCTCAGCCACCCCGGTCGCGGGCGTTCGCGCCTACCGGTCGGTCGACGAGATCGAGGATTCGATCGACCTGGCCGTGGTCTGCACGCCGGCGCGGGTCGTGCTCGACGTTGTCGACGACGCGCTGCGCAAAGGCGTTCGCGCCATCGCCGTCATCTCCGCCGGTTTCGCCGAGGTCGGCGTCGACGGGCAGGACCTGCAGGAAGAGCTGCTGGCGCTCGTGCGCATGCACGGTGGCCGCCTGCTCGGTCCGAACATCCTCGGGCTCTCTTCCGCCGCTACTAGCCTCAACGCCACTATCGGCGCTGTCGAGCCTCCCCTGGGACGGCTGGCGCTCTCCTCGCAGAGTGGCGCGCTCGGCGTCGCGCTGCTCGATGCGGCGCGCGCCCGCGGTATCGGCGTCTCGGCCTTCGTCTCGGTCGGTAACACGGCCGACGTCTCGCCCAACGACCTGCTCGAGTGGTGGGAGGACGACAAGACGACCGACCTCATCCTGCTCTACCTGGAGTCGTTCGGAAACCCGAAGAAGTTCGCTCGCATCGCCCGTCGCGTGGCCCGGCAGAAGCCGATCCTGGCTCTGAAGAGCGGGCGTTCCACCGCCGGCATTCGCGCCGCCAGCTCGCACACCGCGGCGCTGGCCAACTCCGAGACGGCGACGACGGCGCTCTTCCACCAGGCCGGCGTGATCCGCGCCGAGACCTTCGCCGAGCTGCTCGAAACGGCTCGCCTGATTGCCGGTCAGCCACTTCCCGCCGGAAACAGGGTTGCGATCGTGACCAACGCCGGCGGCCTGGCCGTGGTCTGCGCCGACGCCTGCGAGGCGGCCGGCCTGACCCTGCCCGAACTGACCGAGGAGAGCCAGCAGAAGCTGCGCGAACTGCTCGCCGCCGAGGCGACCGTCCGCAACCCGGTCGACATGCTCGGGACGGCAACCGGAGAGGTCTTCGCCAAGGCGATCCGGATCGCGCTCGCCGATGCCCGTGTCGACGCCGTGATCGTGATGACGATCCCGATGGTCAGCGTCAAGACCGAGCGCATCGTCGAGGCGATCGAGCAGGTGCTGGCCGAGGACAAGCCGACCAAGCCGATCATCCCGGTCTTCGCCGGCAGCCCCGACCGTGTCTTCGGATCGCTCTCCGTCTCCTTCAACTTTCCCGAGTCGGCCGCGCACGCGCTCGGACATGCTGCCAGGCGCGGCGAGTGGCTGCGTCGTCCTCTCGGTACCGTGCCGGAGCTCGAGGGCATCGACTTCGACGCCGCCGCGGCTGTTGTCAGCAAGGCGCTTGCCCGCGACGACGACGGCTGGTTGCACGCCGACGAGATCGAGCAGCTGCTCGGTGCCTACGGCATCCCCTTCGTCAAGCAGCACGTCGCCGTCAGCCGCGAGGAAGCACTGGCAACCGCCAACGAGTTCGGCTATCCGGTCGTCGTCAAGGCGGCCGAGGCGGGATTGCACAAGAGCGACAAGGGCCTAGTCGCGCTGGGTATCTCGGACGACGAGGAGCTCGAGCAGACGCTCGAGCGAATCGGTCTTCCGGCTCTGATTCAGCAGCAGGTGGACGGGAAGATCGAGTTGCTTGCCGGCGTCGTCGAGGACACGCTGTTCGGACCGCTGGTGGGACTCGGGCCCGGCGGCGTGTTCGCCGAGCTGATCGCGGGCACGACGTACCGGATCGCGCCGATCACCACCCGCGACGCCGAGGAGCTGGTCTCGAGCGACCGCACCGATCGCCTGGTTGACGGTTTCCGCGGCGCGCCGCCGGCCGATCGCGGCGCGTTGATCGACCTCATGCTTCGCCTCTCGAAGCTGTCCATCGACAGGCCCGAGATCGTCGAGCTCGACTTGAACCCGCTGTTCGCGCTGCCTGAGGGCTATCTCCCCGTCGATGCGCGAATCCGCGTCGAGCCGGTACGCGAAGGGCCACCTTTGAAGGGCTGGTAATAACCGGGGAAAGTCTGGCGACTTTCCCCGGCGAGATCGTTGAACGAGTCACGCGCCTGCGGCGCTGGTGCCTCGTCTGCTCCTACACGCGTTGTCGGCTGACCGGAACTGCGGTCAGTGTTCGGGATGTGGGCTCTGAGGACGGCGTCTGTGGGCCGCGCCCGTCATGCCGGTCGCGGCGGCGGCGCGGTTTGTCACTCTTAGTTCGCTGGCGAAAATCGAAGATTTTCGCCGGAACAACTTGCGTAGTTTCTGCTCATCGCCAATCAGCGGCGCGGACGATGGGCGCGCTTGCCGCAAAGGTGACAAT
>JADGPD010000096.1 GCA_017882615.1 Thermoleophilia bacterium | reverse complement strand
GCCAGCGGCGTCTTGGTGCGCATCTTGATCGCGCGAATGCGCTCCCAGGGACTCTCCACGCCGCGCCTGACCGCTGCCTCGAAGCAGCCGCCGCCGGATACGTCCAGATAGGCAAAGCCGGCGCTGTCGAGCAACTCGGCAAGCTTGTACAGGTCACCCGAGGGAACCCGCCCGGCAAGAGGTTCCTGGCCGAGCAGGCGAATAGACGTGTCAACGAGTGCGGGCATCGTGCGACGGAGAGCCTAGTCGATCAGCCCTGAGGACTGCTGATCATCTGAGATCAGAACCGTACTCCCGGGTACCCAAAGCAGCTGCGCGGCGGGTATCGGCTGCGGCTTGCCCGCCTATTCGGGCTGGAAAATTGCCAGCCGCGCCTCGCGCCGGTAAACGGCGAGGGAGCGAGGCTTCGTCTTGAGCGCGAAGGTGGATCCGCCATGCGACCAGCCGCGGTCGAAGTAGATCAGCCCGATCGTCCGCGAATGGCTGCGAACCCAGCTGAACATGTGCGTGATGAAGCCCGGCGAGTCGTAGCCCCAGGGCGCCCACTCGGCGATCACGAACGGCTTGCGGTACGTCTTGTAGAGATCGTCCATCAGCGACCAGGAAGCCCGGCCCCCGATCTCATAGAGGTCGTCTCCGACATAGTCCACGTAACCCGGGCCCGGCCAGTAGTCGCGCGGATGATTGCCTCCGACGTTGGGCGAGCCCTCTCCTTGCGGGTTCCAGAGCATCTTGACCAGCCCGCTCGGCGCGATCCCGGGCCCGGCCGAGCCGCCGAGCAGGCTCGCCCTGATCGACGGCAGCCCGGCCTGCGCGAGTGCGCCGTTGAGTTCGTCGGCGCTGCCGCCGCGCATGATGATCGCGATCCTCTTGAAGGCGCGCGCAAACTGCTTCCCGGAGTAGGCGGCGCCGCGCGATCCTCCGCCCGCCGTGACCGCGCACCAGGGACTCCAGTGGCCGTTCATCTCGGGCATCGGGCGGATCCAGACGTCCTGACCGAAATCGTTCGCGTTCTTTGCCTGCTCTACCAGCTTGACGTCAGCCGCGCCCGCGGCGATAGCCGCCGAGGAAAAGCCGCTCGGAGAGATGGTTACGACCGCCGTGCGCCCGGCGGCCGCCTCGCGCTCGAGCCAATCTCGTTTGACGTAGCTGAAGGTGAGGCGGAGCGAATGCTGATGGCCCGTGAGACGATCGAAAGCGGCCGGATACGGGTCGACGACGCCAAGCATGATCTGCCGCCCTTGCCGCTCGCGTAACGGAGCCGACTGCGACTCGGAGGGAAGAAGAGAGAAGACGAGCGCCGCCGCCGAGCCAACGATGACCAGGCCGAGAATCCGCGCGCCGACCCGCCGCGAAGCCGCGCTTCTACCAGCCTTCCGGTAACGGTCGATGACGAGCTTCGTAGGATCCCCCTCCTCAGCATGCCTACGCGGGTATCTCTAAAGATCGACAGGACCGCGCAAGACCGTTAATCAGAGGCGCTCAAACGGGGCGCCGAAAACTGTCATGCTCGCCGTACTTTCGTCGGTTTACGCGCGTGAGATGTAGCGGCGCTCGCGCGGATCGACCTTGATCCGCTCGCCGCTGACGACGAAGAGCGGCACCTGGACGACGGCGCCGGTCTCGAGCGTGGCGGGCTTGGTGACGTTGGAGACCGTGTCGCCGCGCACGCCCGGCTCGGTGTCTGTGACCGTCAGCTCGACCGAGGAGGGAAGCTGGATTCCGGCCGGCTTTCCGTCCACCATCAGCATCTGCACGGAGGCCGACGGAAGCAGGAACTCGATCGAGTCCTCGACGACGGCGTGCGGCAGGTGGATCTGCTCGTAATTCTGCTCGTCCATGAACACGACCTCGTCGCCCGAGTCGAAGAGGTACTGGACGTTCTTGGTCTCGGTGTAGATGCGCGCCATCTTCTCGCCGGCGCGGAAGGTGCGCTCGACGACGGCGCCCGAGTCGAGGTTCTTGAGCTTGGTGCGCACGAAGGCGCCACCCTTGCCCGGCTTTACGTGCTGGAACTCGACGATGCGCCAGACGACTCCGTCGAGCTCGACGTGCATGCCGTTCTTGAACTGGTTGGTGCTGACTACGTCGGCCATCGGTCGGCCAGTCTAGCCGAGTTCAGCCGACGAGCGTCAGCTGCTTGGGAAAGCTCGTGAGCACTTCGGCGCCCTCGTCGGTGACGATCAGCAGATCCTCGATGCGAACGCCGCCGAGGCCCTCGAGATAGATGCCCGGCTCGACCGTGACTACGTTTCCGGCCTCGAGCAACCTCTCGCCTGCCTCGGTATTGAGCGCCGGCGCCTCGTGCACGTCGACGCCGATCCCGTGCCCGACCCCGTGCAGGAAGTGACCCGCGAACTCACCCGCCTCGACCACGTCGCGGGCGGCGGCGTCGACCGCGCGCGCAAGCACGCCGGCGCGAACGGCGGCGACTCCGGCCTCCTGCGCAGCCAGGCAGACGTCGTAGGCGCGGCGCAGCTCGGCGGAGATCTCACCGCAGGCGAAGGTGCGAGTGCAGTCGGCGTTGTAGCCGCCGACCATGGCGGCGGCATCGATAACGACGAGATCGCCGGTCTGCACGACCCGCTCGGTCGGCTCGGCGTGCGGAAAGGCGCCGTTCGGGCCGGAGGCGACGATCGCCGGGAAGGCATCCGCCTCCGCTCCCAGTTCGTGGAAGAGCTCGTGCATGCGCCAGGCCAGGTCGAGCTCGCGCCGGCCACAGAACGTCTCCGCGGCAAGGCGCCGGTAGGCCTCGTTCGTCAGCGCCGCGGCGCGACGGATCGACTCGAGCTCGCCCTCGTCCTTGACCGCGCGGAGCGCCTCGACCAGCCCGCTTGACGGCACGAGCTCGGCGCCGCCGGAACGAAGTGTCTCCAGCCGCGCGACCGTCAGCGATTCGGCCTCTATGGCGACCTCCCCTTTGAGCACAGCGGCGATGCCTTTGTACAGGCCCCGCTCCACCTCGACCACCTCGAGCCCGGTCAGAGCCCGCGCCTCGCCGGTGAAGCGAGAATCGGTGAGCAAGCGCACCCTCTGCGGATCGACGAGAAGCGCGGCGATGCCGCGGAAGCCGGTCAAGTAGCGGACGTTGGCCTCGCTCGTGACGAGAAGCGGCCGTTCGAGCGTGGCCTGCAGGCGCTCCAGCCTGGTCATTGTTTGCTCAGGTACTCGAGCGCCTCGCG
>JADGPD010000095.1 GCA_017882615.1 Thermoleophilia bacterium | reverse complement strand
GCTGCTCGGCGTCACGCAGCATCCCGTCGCGGTGGACGAGATGATCGTGCCGCCGCTCGGTCACGGGCTCAAGCTGATGTCGATCGGCTTCTTCCTGGAAGAGAACAAGCCGGTGATCTGGCGCGGCCCGATGCTGCACAAGGCGCTAGAGCAGTTTCTCTCGGACGTGCACTGGGGCGACATCGACACGCTGGTGGTGGACATGCCGCCGGGCACCGGCGACGTGGCTCTCTCGCTCGCCCAACTGCTACCGCACGCCGAGACGATCGTCGTCACCACGCCGCAGCCGCTGGCTCAGGAGGTCGCGGCGCGCGCTGCCCTGATGGCCAACGAGACGGGCATGCGCCTGCTCGGCGTGGTCGAGAACATGTCCTACCTGGTCGGAACGGGCCAGGAGGTGTTCGGCTCGGGCGGCGGCGAGCGCCTGGCCGAGGAGCTCGGCGTTCCGCTACTGGGGCGAGTGCCGCTTGATCCGGTGCTGCGCGAATGTGGCGAGCGCGGCGAGCCGGTCACCCTTGGCGCGCCTGAGAGCGAGTCGGCGGCTGCGATCGTGTCGATCGCGGCGGCGGTTGCGGGCAGCAGGGCCTAGGTTTGGCGAATCTGTAGATCGGCGAATCCGGACTAGGGTCGACCAGGGCAACCGTTGGCGATGGCTTACGAGCTAGGAACGACGTCGGTTGGGTTCGAGTTCGCCGATACGAAACCACCGGCGTTGATCGCAGTAACGACGACCTGGATAGTGTGATTGACATCGTAAGCTTGCACGACATGAGAAGGCGATCGTTCGGTGCCGATGTCGTTACAGTTGCCGGGGGTGTAGCGGTCGCAATCCTGCCATTGGTAATTAAAACCGGTCGGAGAGTGATTCCACGTGCCGGTGTCAACAGTGAGCGTTTGTCCGACCATGGCCGTGCCCAATATGGTTGGCAGAACGACGTTCTCGGGCGGTAGTGGTATTACGACGATGGTCGGATTCGAAGTTGCGGTGGTAGAGCCGAAGGCGTTTGAAGCGGTGACGGAAACGCGAATCGTAGAGGCAACATCGCTTCCTGTCAGGTCGTAGTAATTTGGATACTCGGGGTTCGAAGCAGGTATCCCCGAGCAGCCATCGCCGGATGGCCCGCATCGGAGCCACTGATATCGATAAGACGTCGGGGAGTTCGCCCAAGTTCCATTCAAGGCTTGAAGCCCCCGGCTCTCCTGAACTCCCCAGCTCGATACTCTTATCGTCGGGAGCGCCAGGTTCGTTGGAGACAACGTGGTTACGATGCCGGTCGGATCCGAGCGAGCGTTCGTCGAGCCGAAGGAGTTAGTGGCTGTGACCCGGACGCGGATAGCGTAGGTTACGTCTGCAGCTTGGAGGACGTAGGAACTCGCGGTGACGCTGGAAATATCCATGCAGGGATCCGAGGCCTTGCAGCGCAACCAGTGGTACGCATACGAGCTCGGCGAGTTGTTCCAAGAGCCGTTTGAGGCCGTAAGCGTCTGACCCTCCACGGTCGTTCCGGAAATGGTCGGAAGGGCGGTATTCGTGGGATCGCTACCGGTCCGAGTCGTGTTACCGCCAGTCGAGCCGTCGCCACCCGTCGATCCACCACCCGAGGAACCCTTGACGACCTTGAAGCTGAGCAGCTTGCTGCCACCATTCGCGGAGAGCTTGAGCCGATAGCTGCCGACCTTGACCGACTTCCCGCGAAAGACCTGCTTCGCGGTCATCGTGTACGAGCTCTTGGAGTAGCTTTTCTTGCTGACGCTCTTGACGGCCTGCCACTTGGAGCCCTTCTTGAACGTGAGCACGTAGGAGAAGCTCCCGCTCTTCTTCGAAAACTTGCAGACGAGCTTGACCGAGCCGGCCTGCGAGCCGGTGAAGCTCGTCTTGGTCAGATGGGCGGAGACCTTGCCGCTCGAAGCCGTGCTGGAGACGGCGCTTGCGAGACCGCAGGTGACCGCGAGCGCCAGCGCACACACGACCGAGCCGAGCAGCAGCCTGGCTGCGCGTCGGCGAAGAGGGGCGACAATCCGGGAAATCGACGGCGAGCTGGTCAACTTCTATTCCTCCATGAGACGTCTGCTACGACCGTGTCGGCAAGGGAACTCGGCGCGATTCTTTCACTTTTGTACAGGGATCGTCAGCTCAACGCGTGGCCTATTCGGGCGGCGTTCGAGACTCGACCGAAAGCTCGCAGGACTTGCCCCAACGTGCGCGAAGGCTTCAGATCATGCTCGCCCGTTCCTTCGCCTTCCTGCTCCTACTCGCCGCCGCCCTGGCGGATAACTCGGGCGCCCACTCGAGCGCCTTCTACTTCGTGCTTGCGGCGGGGCCGGTGATAGTCGTGAGCGGGCTGATGACGTTCGGAGATCTGGCGGAGGCCCGAGGGCTCGAGCGCGAGGTCGTGCTCGGAGCGCAGGGGATTCTCACCTTGCTCACGCTTGCGCTGGTTGTCGTCGTTGTCGGCTCGGGCTCGGGGCCTTTACTCGATGCGTCGGTGCCGGTCTTAGGCGTCTCGGCGCTCGGCGCCTGCCTGGGCACCTTCGTTGTCCAGGCGGCGCTTGGTTTGACCGGCAGGGTGCTGGCTGCGGCGCGGCGCCCCGTCGGTCTCTATGCCCGGGCCGGCGAGGAGTTCGCCACGGCCGAGCACATCGGGCTCTGAAGCCAGTCTTCGGGAATGTCCCCCGACGTTGGTCAGGTTCGGTGCGTTGGTGCCTGACCCCCTCAGTGATGAGCGCGAATGAGCTGGTCTCGCCGTCTGCTCGCATGGCCGAGGAGTACATCGATCTCTGCGCTCTCGCCTCGGTTTGAAGTGGGTTAGTAACGAAAAGGATGAGAACATGAAAAAGCAAGGCGCGAGCCAAGGCCAGTCGGCATCGGAGCTCATCTCGAAAAGAATCGCCGAACTCGGGGACTGGCGCGGGGAAACCCTCAGCAGAATGCGCAAGCTGATCAAGGAAGCAGACCCGGACGTCGTCGAGGAATTGAAGTGGGTGAAGCCCTCGTCCCCGGGCACGCCGGTCTGGTCGCACGACGGCATCATCTGCACCGGCGAGACCTACAAGAATGTCGTGAAGCTCACCTTCTCCAAGGGCGCGTCTCTGACAGATCCGGCCCGTCTCTTCAACTCGAGTCTCGACGGAAACGTACGCCGCGCGATCGACATCCACGAAGGAGAAGAAGTTGACGAGTCCGCCTTCAAGGCG
>JADGPD010000026.1 GCA_017882615.1 Thermoleophilia bacterium | reverse complement strand
ACGCTTGACGCCGCGCGCGCCGCCCTACACACCGCCAAGGCGCGCGGCGTCAATCATGTCGCCCTCGAGGCGAAGTTCCGCGAAGCCTGGTTCTAGACCGCCCGAACCCGCGCTGACCTATAAAAGCACGGCGCGTTGCGACTGCGACATGAGGGCAGCGCCAAGCTCTATACCTTCAGCGGAACGTAGGAAGTATTTACGTCGTCATTACTTTCGCTGTCTGAAGTAACCACTATTACTGACGACAATTCAGTACGGTGAGAACTATGAGACGGAATCAACCGGCGCGACTATTACTGCTCGTCGCGCTCATCGGGACGATCGGCGGCGTGACTCTCTCGTCGCCTGCCTCGAGCGCGCCGGTGATTTTCGATCGGAAGGCTACCCAGGCGGTGAACGCTCTCATCCGGCCCGACCTGATCAAGGCCGAGATCGTGACGTTCAACTCTGGGGAAGTCGGCGACAACAGAGTCGACCGCGGCGTCGTACGGAAGATCCGCGGGCGCTTGCTGACCCTCGCCGAACGCAACGGAAGCATCGTCCCGATCAGGCTCTCTTCGGCCACGCAGATCAGAATCGACGGTCGCAATGGCGCGACGGCACACATACGGCAAGGCATGCGCGCAACGGCGATCACGACCGGAAACGCCGCGGTCTCGTGGCTGTATGTCGCCTCGAGACTGCCCGATCTATCCCTGCTCAAGATCAGATCGCTTCTATCCACAGGCTTCGTGCGCACCGAGGTGGTCTCGTGGACAGGCGGCACGCTGCTCGACAGCCGTGCCGACACCGGGGTCATCGACAGTGTCGACGGCGCTTCGATGACGCTGCTGGAAGCAGATGGCGCAAGCGTGAAGATGCAGTTCGACGTCGCTCCGGCGGTGTGGGTCAACAATACGGCGTCCAGCACGACGGATCTCGCGCCGGGGATGAGGGCGACAACCATCGGTAACGGCAACCTAGTCGTCAGCCAGGTCTGGGCCTACGGCAAGAAACCGGGCATCGGAAAGAGGTAGAGCGTGCCGGCAGCCGCCCCGCTCTCAGAATCCGGAGCGCTAACCAACCGTGCGCCGCGCACAGTTCTTCTCATCGAGGACGAGGAGAGCATCGGAAACCTCGTCCGAACCTACTTCGCGCGTGATCAGTTCAACGTCGTCTGGCTGCGATCGGGCGAGGAGGCTCTGCTCGAGCTGGCCAGCCAGAAGATCGACCTCGTGGTACTCGACATCGGCCTGCCGGGGATCGACGGCTTCGAGGTCTGTCGCCGCATCCGCTCGCGCTCGCAGGTGCCCATTCTCATGCTGACCGCGCGGGATGAGGAGCCCGACCGCATCACGGGCTTCGAGCTCGGCGCGGATGACTACGTCCTCAAGCCCTTCTCTCCGCGCGAGCTGGTTGCCCGCGCCCACGCGATCTTGCGCCGTGGCAGGCAAGCCGCCTACCAGGATGTGCTCCGGCTCGGCGAAGTCGAGGTTCGGCGCAGCGAACGAGTCGCGCGCGCCGACGACCAGGAGGTCAAGCTCACGAACAAGGAGTTCGATCTCTTGACCGTCCTGATCGAGAACGCCGGTCTCGTGCTCACGCGCGAGAAGCTCCTCGACGAGGTCTGGGGCATGACCTACCCGGGCGACACGCGAACCGTAGACGTGCACATTGCTCAGTTGAGGCGCAAGCTCGGCCTGCAGGATCTCATCGTCACCGTGCGCGGCGTCGGATACAAAGCCATCCGCGAATGAGGCCACAACTCAACTCTCTTCGCGCCCAGCTATTCGCTGCGATCGGCGTGATTCTCTTGCTCTCGGCCGTTCTCACCTTCGGCGTCGGGGGATTGCTCACGCGCCAGGCGGTCGACCGGGCTACGCTGCGCGATCTCTCCCATCAGGCCGATCTGCTCGGGCGTCGCGAGCAGGGAGCGCTATTGCCGTTGGCGCGCGTATCCGACCTGAGGCCGTACCTCGACCGTCAGAGCGAGCAGGTCGTCGTCCTGCCGTCGCTCCGCTCAAAGTCACCGTTCGCCTCCGAAGAGACCCTACGCAGGCTGCGAGCCGGCCAGGCTGCCGACGGCTCGATCTCGATCGCCGGCACGAGCAACTACTTCGCCGCTCGACGAGTCGACCAAAAGGCTTTCGTGCTTCTGCGCCCCCATCGCAGCGCCTCGGCCGACTGGCTTCCGTTTCTCAACGCGCTTGCGATCGCCGCAGCAGCAGGCATGCTGCTGGCCGCACTGATCTCGCTCTTGCTCGGGCGCCTGATCACCCGCCCGCTCGATCAGGTCGCCCTAGCCAGCCGCGCGCTTGCCGAACGGGGCGCCTCTGACCCCGTCCCGGTGCAAGGGGCCAGAGAGTTGCGCTCACTCGCGATTTCGTTCAACGAGATGTCGGCTCAACTCGCCGAGGCGAGAGAGGCCGAGAAGGCCTTCCTGCTCTCGGTGAGTCACGAGCTGAGAACCCCCCTTGCCGCAGTACGCGGCTATTCAGAGGCGCTCGCCGATGAAGCGATCGCGCCCCATGAAGCGGCCGACACGATCGGTCGCGAGGCGCTTCGTTTGGAGCGGCTGGTCGGCGACCTACTCGATCTCGCCCGCATGAGCCGGAGCGAGTTCGGCATCCGCCGCGCGCCGGTCGACCTCGACGAAGTCGCACGCGAGGCGGTTCAACGCTTCCAGGCGCAGTCGGAGTCCTTCGAGGTACAACTGGAAGTCGCTTCGAACGGGGCGGCACCGGCGCTCGGCGATCACGATCGGGCACTGCAGGTTGCATCGAATCTGATCGAGAACGCGCTTCGGGTCACGCCGGCCGGAGGATCCGTCCGCGTTGTCGTCGCGCCCGGGATACTCACGGTCGAGGACACGGGCCCCGGCTTGGCGCCCGATGAGCTTTCGCGCGCCTTCGAGCGCTTCTATCTCTATTCGCGCCACCGCAGCGAGCGCTCGGTCGGCACAGGGCTTGGTCTTGCCATCGTCAAGGAGTTGGTCGACGGCATGAGGGGCACGGTCACGGTCAAGAGCGAACTCGGGAGCGGAACGAGCTTCACCGTCCACCTTCCGCTCGACGGTGAGGCCGAGACGGTTAAGACGCCGTTCGAAAAGACCGAAACGACTCGCGATCCGGCAGTTTAATCCCGGGCCCGGCTTCGACGGTTATTTATGACTCCTATTACGCCTTACATAGATTTTACAAACCCATAACTCCTTCGAGCGATTTACAACGATTTTACGCGGACGTTATTGACATCTCAACGCGCAAAGCATAAGAACTAAACGAGTACTTAATTACCAGCTTTCAAGACTCCTTCAATCGGCGGGGTCCGCGAGCCACAAAGGAGATGGAAATGAAGTTCAAGGTTGCGCTAGTTACTGTGATCGTCGCCGGTCTGACCGCGTCGCTCGCAGTCGCGGCTCCGGCGACGTCGCCGAAGAATCCGGCCGGGACCGACACCACGGCCACCACCACGACAACGACGGGGAACACCAAGCAGAGAACCTGCCGTCCCAGGTTCGCTCAGATCCTGAGAGGCACTCTCGCCTCGGTGGCCGACGACCAGCTGTCGTTCACGTTCACCGTCACACAGACCAACAGGCACGCGAGGCTGTTCAGGGGCCAGACCGTGACCATCCAGGTCAACGCGAATACGAGGATCTGGCGCCTCGGCCAGAAGGTGACGCTCGGCGAGCTCACCCTCGGCGACCGCCTCGTAGTTCAGACGCGCTTTTGCAAGTTCGGCGCCGATGCGACCGCGCCGCTGCTCGCGGCCCGCGTGACGGCCAGGCCCGCTCCGCTGGAAAGAATCTGCCGTCCCCGGTTCGCTCTGGTCGTAGAGGGCACGCTTGGCTCGGTGGCCGATGACCAGCTGTCGTTCTCGATCACCGTCAGGCACTCCAACAAGCACGCGAGGCTCTATCGGGGCCAGGCCATCACTGTCCAGGTCGATGCGAACACCAGGATCTGGCGCCTTGGCCAGAAGGTAACGCTCGGCGAGCTCATCGTCGGCGATCACCTCGTCGTTCAGACGCGAGCCTGCAAGAAGGGCACCGACCTGACCGCACCGCTGCTCGCGGCCCGCGTGACGGCCAGGCCTGCCAAGCCCGCTCCGACGACTACGACCACAACTACGACCACAACCTAGAAAATAGCCGCTCGACGCAGATATCGCGTCGAGGCCGGCCACAGCCCACCGCTCGAACGCGTGGGGAAGGATCGACAGCCGTCCTCCTTCCCCACGTTGCCGTGATCGCGATCCCCGATCAGACGGCTACGGCCTTTCTTCGACAGCCGTTACGCGCAAGAGAAGCCCGCGTAGCGCTCGAGCAGCGGCCGGTTCGGCCAGCGCGATTCCGGCCATGATCACCGCGCAGCCGCCCCAACCGAGCCATCCCAGTCGATCGCCGGCCAGAAGTAGCCCGAAGATGGCCGCGAAAACGGGCTCAAGCGCAAATACGACCGCCGTGCGAACCGCGCTCATCTGCTGCTGGGCCCAACTCTGCACGAGGAAGGCGAACGCGCTCGCGAGCAGGCCCGTCACGAGCAACGCGCCCCAGACGACCCAGCCGTGTGGAACGCTCAGATCGCCCCGCGCCAGCGCGATCGCCGAGAAGCAGACGAGGCAGGTGGTCATCTCGCCGAGGGCAAGAATCAGCGGGTCGAATTGCGGCGCATAGCGCTCCATCAGCACTATCTGCACCGCCCAAAGCAGCGCTGACACGAGCACCAGCGCATTGCCCGTGCGCGAGCCCTGCGGAATACCCGAGAGCATCGCGAAGCCGAGCCCCGCCAGCGCAACGGCAAGCCAGGTTGCGGGCTCGATCCGCCGGCGTAGTAGCACGAGAGCGAGCAGCGGTGTCATCACCACGTACAGGCCGGTGAGGACTCCGCTGCCCGAGACGGTCGTATGGACGAGGCCTGCGGTCTGAGATGCATATGCGCCCGCCACGAGAACGCCGAGCAGAACGCCGACCACCGCGCCCTTCTTCCACGAGCCCCGCCGTGCGCGCGCCACGGCGAACGGAAACAGAGCCAGGCTGCCGATCGCGAAACGAAGCGCGAGGAAGGCGAAGAGCGGATAGATGGCCACCGCGTCCTTGACCTGGACGAAGGTGATGCCCCAGACAACGGTGACGATAACGAGTGCGATCAGTGGCACCGGCCGAGCATAGTCATTGCCCGATCACACAGCCGGGGCGCCGGTGGAGGCGCCCCGCTCGATCCGCTGTTCCTTCTCAAAAGGAGGTGACGCACAAGACTTTTCCTGTGCAAACCTCTATCTTTTAAGTAGGTTTTCACTTTCGGGATCGGTTTAAACTCGCAAACCTTTAGGGTGAGTCGAGCAAAAGGGCTTCTAGGCTGCGTAACGGCGATCAGGTGGGGGCCGGGACGAGAACGAAAGGCACCAATTCGAACACCCGTGCCCGCGTCTACAATTTCAGCCCATGACCGAGAGCACTCCATCTGCAAGCCCGCCGCGGACATCCTCGCGCTTCTTGCCGCGTGGCCTCGGCGACCTGATATTCCAGATCTCGCTCTGGTTGGGATTCGTCCTCGTGTACCGGCTGGCCTGGGGCGTCGCTGATCACGGTGGAGCCGTCACCCCGGTGGCGAAGGAGAACGGGCGCCACATCATCGCCTTCGAAAGCCATGTGAACGCGCTTTTCGAGCAGAGCTTGCAGAAGGTCCTCCTCTCCTCCCGATTGCTCGTCGACCTTGCCGCCGCAACCTACTGGCTTTCGCAGTTCGTCGTGCTCGGATTCGCTCTGCTCTGGGTCTACTTCCGACAGACGGAGTCGTTCACACGCTTTCGCAACTGGCTGATGCTCGCCAACGTCATCGGCCTGGTCGGCTACGTGGTTATCCCGACCGCGCCGCCGCGGATGTTCCCAAACCTCGGCTTCCTCGATATCGAAGCCCTCTTCTCCGGTCTCACTACCTCCAGCAAGGGTGTCGGCGCTTTCGCCAATCCATACGCGGCAATGCCTAGCCTGCACGCCGCTGACGCGCTCATCGTGGGTATCTCGATGGCTCTCGTCTGCCGCCGCCTGTGGGCGAAGGTGCTCTGGTGCCTCTGGCCCCCGTGGGTCTGGTTCACGGTCATGGCGACCGGGAATCACTTCTGGCTCGATTGCCTTGCCGGCGTACTGGTGACACTCGCCGCGGCGCCGATCGTAGACGCGCGCTTCCGCTTCTGGCGGCGCAATAAACCGACGCAGCCAAAGACAGTCATAGTTCGCGACTAAGCGCCGCTGCGCCAACTCGCGCCAGGCCGTCGAATGCACCTATTCCGCTCGAAGCGCCGGCGAGGGAAGCGCAACACACTCATCGCAAATCCGCTATCCTCATAGCAGTTATGCGATTGGCAAGCTCGAAGACAGAAGCGGTCAGGCAGGGCTTCTTGAATGACGTACGCCGGCTCGCCACCCGTCTAATGGGTGGACTGGCGCGAACCCGCGTCACCCCCAATGCCCTTACCGCAGCGGGCGTTTTGCTCTCGATCGGAGGCTCGGTCTTCGTCTACTTCAGCTACCGCCAGGAGCACGCATTCTTCTGGGCGGCCGCGGCGCTCTTCGTGGCCGGCTCGCTGCTCGACATCCTCGACGGCGCCCTCGCCCGGGCGAGCGGGAAGGTGTCTCCGTTCGGAGCCTTCATCGACTCGACCACCGATCGCATCAGCGAGGCTTTCATGCTCGGCGCGATCGCGCTCGTCTTCGCGCGCGGTCATGCTCTCTTTTCGGTTGGACTGACGATCGCGGCGATCCTCGGCTCATTCCTCGTCAGCTACACACGCGCACGCGCCGAGATGATCGGGCTGCGCGGCGACGTGGGCTTGGGCGATCGCGCCACACGCGTAGTAGTGATTACGGCCGGCCTCGTGCTCGCGCCCTGGGGAGTACTCCCCTGGGCGATCGGGGTACTGACGGCGCTGGCTTGGTACACAGTCATCCTGCGGGCGCTTTTCGTTCGCTCGCAACTGCTCCAGGGAGGAAAGTAATGGCTTCAACTCCACGCTCCGCGAACGGCAAGGTTCGCGTCGCGATCATTGGCGTCGGCAACTGCGCGAACTCGTTGTTGCAGGGCGTCGAGTACTACAAGAACACCAAGGCGGACGAATTCGTCCCCGGTTTGATGCACGTCGATCTCGGCGGCTATCACATCTCGGACATCGAATTCGTGGCGGCCTTCGACGTCGTCAAAGGCAAGGTCGGCAAGGACCTGTCCGAGGCGATGTGGGCTCATCCCAACAACACGATCAAGTTCTGCGACATTCCTAAGACGGGGATCAAAGTCTCGCGCGGCATGACGCACGACGGCCTCGGCAAGTACCTGTCGCAGATCGTCGAGAAGGCGCCCGGCCCGACCGACGACGTCGTCGGCATCCTCAAAGACAGAGGCGTCGACGTGGTCATCAACTACCTGCCCGTCGGCTCGGAAGAGGCAGTCAAGTGGTACACCGAGCAGATCTTGAACGCGGGCGTCGCGATGGTGAACTGCATGCCGGTCTTCATCGCCCGTGAGCCCTACTGGCAGGGTCGCTTCGTCGAGGCGGGCGTGCCGATCATCGGCGACGACATCAAGTCGCAGGTCGGCGCCACGATCACCCATCGCGTGCTGACGAGCCTCTTCCGCGAGCGCGGCGTCAAGCTCGAGAAGACGATGCAGCTGAACGTCGGCGGCAACGCCGACTTCCTCAACATGCTCGAGCGCGAGCGGCTGGAGTCGAAGAAGATCTCCAAGACGAACGCCGTCACCTCGATGCTCGACTATGACATGGGTGCCGAGAACGTCCACGTCGGCCCGTCTGACTACGTGCCCTGGCTGACCGACCGCAAGTGGGCCTACATCCGCATGGAGGGCCGCACCTTCGGCGACGTGCCGCTGAACGTCGAGCTCAAGCTCGAGGTCTGGGACTCGCCCAACTCGGCCGGAGTCGTCATCGACGCGGTTCGCCTGGCCAAGCTGGCGCTCGACAACGGCGTCTCGGGCGCCCTCGAGGGCCCGAGCTCGTACCTGATGAAGTCGCCGCCGAAGCAGATCGTCGACGACGAGGCCTATGAGGCGACCGAAGAGTTCATCACGAAGAATCCGCGCAAGCGCGCGTAGAAGTAGAAGCTCGTAACCGGTTCGATCCTGCGCCCGCCCTTCGGCGGGCGCAGGTGTTTCTGGCGGTCGTCGGCGAAGGAAGGCTCCGCAGCTTGAGTGGCCGTACGGATCTCGGAGGCGGCACAGCTTTTCCACAAAGTTGAGGCGCGCGCTGCGCCTTTTCTCGATACCGTTCCACGCCCCGTGGGTGGGTGGGGGGTGGAGAGGTGGGTCCCTCCGCGTTTCGGACATGCACCGCCTGAAGCAATTTCGCGACTACACTCGCTTTCGTGGCTCTGCGCATCTGTCTGGTTACGCCGTTTTCCTGGTCGCAGCCTCACCCCGTCAACGAGAACGTGGCTGGGATCGCGGCGGCGCTGAGAGCGCGCGGGCACCACGTCACGGTGCTGGCGCCGTCCAACCGGGCGCTCGAGCTCAAGGCCGGCCGACGCATTCTCGAGCGCGGGCAAGACGCCGACTTCATCGCCGTCGGGCCGGCGATTCACGTTACGCGAAGAAGCACGCTCGGCATACCCGTCGGCGTTCGCGCCAACCTGACGCTCGCGCTTGCCAGAGGACGCTTCGACGTCGTGCACGGCTTCGAGCCCGGCCTTCCGAGTCTTTCCTACCTGGCCCTGCGCGACACGAGATCGTTGACGGTCGCCGGCTTCCTCTCGACTGAGCGCATCGCCTACCCGCCGGCGCGGAGCCGGCGCGAGCGCCTGCTCGGTAGAACCGACGCCCTGCTCGCCACCGATGAGGAGATCGCAGCGGTCGCGAAGGAGCGCTTTCCCGGCGACTACCGGCTCCTGCCGGAGGGCGTCGATCCCGACCTCTTCCGGCCCGGTAAGAAGCGCCGGCTGATCGCCGCCGAGTGGCGCTCGACCGAGCGCGCCGTCGCCCGCAGCCTGATTCGCGTCCTGCGCGAGCTCGATGGTTGGGAACTGCTTCTACTGCGTACGAAACCGCTCGCCGGCAGACCCAGCGTGCCGCGCGACCTGCGCGGTCGAGTTCGGGTACGCACGGTTCGCGATCCTGAGACGCGAGCGCGTCTGCTCGCGGAGGCGGCCGTCTTCGTTCCGGCGCCGGGCGGGTTGGGGCGCCTGCGTCTGGAGGCCGAGGCCTGCGGCGCGGCTACCGCCGATCCTCCCGCGCTCGCCGAGCAGCCTCAGTTGGCTGCTGCGGCGGTGGCCCGCCTGGCCGAGGACGCGACCATCCGGGAGGAGCTGCAGGCACGAGCGCGCAAGCACGCCGAGAAACAGTCCTTCACGGCCGTCGCGGCGACACTGAGCGGGATCTACAGGGAGCTGTGCAAGCGCCGGCGCCCCTCGCGCAAGGGAAGCGCCGACCCGCTCGCCGGGCGGGAGTGGATTCTTTGCGACCTGCACATGCACACGACCTCGTCTCCGGATTGCTCGGTCGAGGTCGGCGACCTGCTCGATCACGCCGAGGAGATCGGGCTGGGCGCGATCGCCGTCACCGACCACAACGTCTTCGCCGGCGCCCAGGAAGCCGCGAAGCGAGCCTCCTCACGCAAGCTGATCGTGATCCCCGGCGAGGAGGTCAAGACCGGCGGGCAGGGAGAGGTGATCGGCCTCTTCTTGGAAAAGGCGATTCCGCGCGGACTCTCCTTCGCCGAGACGATCGAAGCCATCCACGAGCAGGGCGGGCTCGTGTACGTGCCTCATCCCTTCGATCGCTTGCACTCCGTTCCCGACTCGGCGACGCTGCGCCGGCACCTGGCCGAGATCGACGCCTTCGAGGCCTATAACGCCCGGCTCATCTTCGAGACCTTCAACGACGAGGCGCTTCGTTTTGCGCGCAAATACAACCTGACCATGGGCGCCGGCTCGGACGCGCACGTGCTGCAGGGAGTCGGCACCGGCTGCGTCCGCATGCGCAGCTTCGAGGGCCCTGAGGAGTTCCTGATCAGCCTGCGCGGCGCCGAGATCGTACGCCGGCCAAGGTCGCTCGTATACCTGCAGTCGCTCAAGTGGGCGGCGCAGGTCAAGGAAAGGGCGCGCTAGGCGAGAACTTAGGACCCGCCTATCGTGCCCGTCGTACCCAAAGACGAACTGTTCGAGAAGTACCTGAAGAAGGCGATCACCGAGATCAACGATCTCGGCCATGAGATCGCCGCCGCAGGTGATGGCCCACGCGCGGTCGTGCTCGGGTCAGGGCATCCGCTGGCCGACATCATGCTGCTCAAGTTCGACCCCAAACCGGCAGAGATCCAGGAGGGCGTCGCCTTCTTCGGCCGCTCTGGCCAGGCGATCCTGAAGTCGTTACAGCGCCTGCACGTCGATCCGATGACGATCTACGGGACAAACTGCCTCAAGCTGGCCGGCGAGGACGAGGCCGAAGCTCTTCCCTATCTGCTGCGCGAGCTGCACATCGTTCAGCCGCGGCTGCTCGTTGTCATGGGCGAGCAGACGCTTCGCTTCGTGAACGAGCTCGAGTTCCCGCTCGCCGAGAAGCTCGAGCCTACGCTCGGCGCCGTGCAGCGCCTCACGTCGACGATCGAAGTGCTGTACTGCCCCGATGTCGACGCCTCGCTCGACGAGCAAGCGGCCAAGACGGCGTTCTGGAAGTCTTTCAAGCTGATCGGGCCGTGGTGGGCGGAACAGCCGCCCTACTGAGACGAGTCTCGGCGATCGGCGAATGCGAGGCGAGGACGGCGGAGCACGCAACTTGAAACGCGCTCGACTACTTCGACCGGCGCTGGCCGTCGGCATTCTGTTGCTACTCGGCGCCTACTACGCAAGTAGCGAGTTTCTGCCCGACCTGCCCGAATGGGCCGCCGTGCTCTTGGTCGGCTTCGCGCTGAGCGCGCTGGCCTTCACGACCGTTCTGCTCGTCCTGCCCTTGCGTCGCGAGCGCCTACTCCTACCGGCCGTGCTCGCCTTCGCGGCGACAGCCGGTGTCCTCTACCTGGTCGGCGTCGATCTCTACACCTCGCTGCCGAAGCTTGCGGCCGCGGCGCTGCTCGGCTTTCTCTTCTTGCGCTTCTTCGAGAAGCTCAGTTGGGTCGTTCTGCTCGCGCTGCTCATCCCGGCGGCCGACACGCTATCGGTCTGGCGCGGGCCAACCCACTATGTGGTGACCCAGAAGCCGCAGGTCTTCGACGTCAGCTCCATCGCCTTTCCCGTGCCGGGCGAGCGAACCGTGACGCTGCACTGGACGGCGCCTACGAACGCCGGCGTCAGCGCCTGGCGTGTGTATCGACAGATAGGTAGCCGACGAGAGCTGCTGCTGGCGCCGGGCTCCTTCTGCCGCCCATCCGATCGCTGCGGCAAGAGAATCAGTTTCAGCGACGGTGCCGAGCCGGCCGGCAAGCGACTCAGCTATCGCGTCGTGGCACTGGCCGGCGGTCGCGCGAGCGGAGAGGCAACCGCCGTCTTCCCGGCCGCAGGCGAGGGAGCTTCGAGTGTGAAGGAAACGACGGGCAAGCTCGCGCCGGGCGGGCTGCGCACGGCGAGTGCGCCCACTTCCGCCGGGCTCGGTCTGCCCGACGTGCTCTTCTTCTCGCTCTTTCTCGGCGCGGCCGCCCGCTTTGGGCTGCGGCGCCGGGCAACCTGGCTGGCGCTGGTCGCCTCGCTCGGGCTGACGACCGTACTGGCCGTCTACGCCGATCCCTTCAAGACGAGCGGGCTGCCCGCCCTTCCCGGCATCTCGCTCGCCTTCCTGCTCGTCAACGCCGACCTGATCTGGCGCCGTTTTCGTGGCGGCGGCGAGGTCGATCTCGACCTCCCGGCGCCGCAGCCCGAGGGCTAGACCGTGCCCTCCGCGCCGGCCTGGAAGAAGGCGGCCGGCTCGAAGCCGAGCAGGTCGGCGTAGAAGCTGACCGGGAGCGTTTGGATGCGCGTGTTGAAGATGCGGACATTGCCGTTGTAGATGATGCGCGCCGCGGCGACCTCGTTCTCCGTCTCCGCGATCTCCTTCTGGAGCGAAAGGAAGTTCTCCGCAGCGCGCAGGCTCGGATAGCTTTCGGCGACGGCGATCGTCCTACCGAGAGCGGCCGCGAGCTCGCTTTCCGGCGCGCTCTTGGTGTCCGGGCCGCTCGCGTTTTCGGCCTCGCCTCGCAGCCGCGCCAGCTTGGCGAAGAGCTCGCCCTCGTGAGCCGCGTAGGCCTCGACGAGCTCGACCAACCTTGGAATCAGGTCGTGACGGCGCTGGAGCTGAACGTCCACGTCTCGCCAGGCCTCGGCGACCTTGTTGCGCAGGCGAACTAGGCGGTTATAGGAGAAGGTTAGGAGCAAGCCGAGAAAAGCGAACAGCGCTAGTACGGCGTAGAAGGCTGTCACGATGGGCTTTCTTCGTGAGCAGCTTCAGGCAACCGCACTTGCTCGCCCGCTTCTTCCATCAGCCAGCTCGCTATCGGTCGCCACAGCCCGAGCAGCCCCTCGATCAGCTGCGGCTGCTTCGGCGACAGCGTCCCCTTGACGAGAAAAGCTACGTTCGACCCGAGGATCTCGAAGCGGGCGCTTCCACTGGGGAACGCACGCTGGAAGTCGAGCAGCTTGACGATCGCGCTCGGCGTCAGCAGCCTCCTGACCTCGTCCTCGCGGCCGCGCAGGCTGCTGACTCTAAAGTGCTGATCGAGCTCGGTCGACTCGAGCTCGATCCGCTCGTCGATCTTGCTGTGACCGAAGAACTTCTCCCCCAGTTCGGCTGCGTGACTGCGAGGCGAGATCTGGAGCAGGTCGATCAGCGGCCGGTGGAGCGAGAAATGCAGTGCGACGTATTTCGTCACCTGTTCGTCTCGGCCGCTGCCCTCGATCCGCTCGTGCTGATAGAGCACGGCCCCCGACCCGGGCCAGAAGCCCGAGAAGAAGTCGCTTGCCTTGCGCTTGTCTCCGCTCTGCAGAAAGAGGGTGTCTTCGAACGGCTCACCCTCGGCTTCGTAGAGCCACCGGCGTTCGGCCGCCCAGCGTGTGAAGAAGCGCTCGCGGGCGCGGCCTTGCACTCTGGCCCATCCGGCGACGAGGGCACAGATCGCCCCGACCGCCATGCCGGCGAATACGCACCAGGCTTGCTCGCGCGGCTCCCGCGCGAGCCCGTAGAGGTAGCCGAGTCCGGCTCCGACCACGGCGCCGAGGGCAACCAGATCCCAATAGCCGAACGATCGGAGAAGGCGGCGCCTTTCCTCGGCCTCGACCTCGTTGTAGTCGGGCTCGGACATGGTCGGAGCGTAGTGGACGGCGCCCA
Source organism: Thermoleophilia bacterium (assembly GCA_017882615.1). GTDB lineage: Bacteria > Actinomycetota > Thermoleophilia > Gaiellales > Gaiellaceae > Fen-549. Next base: position 8,886 of record JADGPD010000026.1, on the reverse strand, counting down.
CCTCGCCTAGCGCCAAGGAGGCTCGCGCCGCTTCGCGGGCGAAAGCGGGTCCGAAAAGCTCGAGCCCCGCCCCCGGTGGGGACAGGGCTCGAGCAGGCGTTACTCTCGCGCTCCCGGTGTTACTTCTTTACGCAGTTCGTCTTCGCCCAGGCGGCGATGTGCTGAGATGCCGTGGTCAACTTCGCGATGTCCAGAGTCGCCAGCAGCTGTTGGATCTGCGCTGCCGTAGGTTGCTGCCCCGATTTCACGTTCAACTTGGCGAGCTTGGCGGCGGCCTGGGCCAGCACCTGGAAGTCGCCCCTGATTGCCGCCGGAGCGGTCTTCGCGAGCGTCTGTAGGGCGGCGATCTGCGCTGCGATATCGCTCGGGAGGTTGCCGGTCGTTGCTTTTTGAATGGTCGACTGTGCGGCCAGGAGGTTTGCGCAGTCCTTGTTCGTCAGGTTCAAACCGCCTGCCGTGGTGGTCGAAGTCGTAGAAGTAGTCGAGGTAGTAGTCGTCTGCTCTGTCGTCGTTGCTTTGGTCGTCGCGGCCGATTTCTTCTTCGAGCCGCAGCCGGGCGCGGCCACGAGCAGTAGACCAACGACGACGGCAAAGATCAGCTTCAGTCTCATGTACTGGGCCCCTTTTCAGCGCTTGCGCGCATGGATTCGCTTGCCGCGCGATCGTAGAACACTGAGGCTCTCGCTACAAGCGAGGTCGGCTCTGGACTTCGCCGTTACTAGACCTACTTCACTCTCCAGACCCACTTGGCCGGTGTGCTGTCAACGTTGCCGGCTCTGTCTCTCGCGCGAACTTGGAAGGTGTGCTTGCCCTTTTTGACCTTGATCGTCTTGGGCGAGCTGCAGTCCTTCCACGCACCGCTGTCGAGCTTGCAGGCGAACTTCGAGCTCTGCTCGTCGGAGTGGAAGCGGAAGCGGGCCTTGGAGGTCGCCTTCGTCGTCGTCACCGTTTTCTTGGGGTGGGAGACGAGCGTGGTCTGAGGCGCCGAGACGTCGGCCAATTCCCAGAGCTCCGCACCGTGAACGGGCTCCGTGGCAGAGAAGACGAGATCTGTCTTGAACGGCGTGAGGTACCTCGGGTTGCTGTCGGCCGTCGGGCTGATGTCGGCGACCATGGCCGTTCCACTGGCCGTGCCGTTGCTCCTCCACAACTCGAGACCGTGAGCGCCGTCGCTTGCCGCGAAGTAGAGCGTCCCCCTCAGCAAAACGAAGCCCGCCGGGTTGCTGCTGAAGCCGGCCGAGGTGTTGATGTCCTTGATCATCACGGTGCCCGCCGCCGTGCCGTCACTCTTCCACGGCTCGGCTCCGTTCGTTCCATCGTTGGCCCGGAAGACCAGACTGGTACCGAAGACAAACGGCGAAGCGACGCCCGCGCCGCCGCTGCCCGGGTTGATGTCCTTTACGAGGCTCGTGGATGCGGCCGTGCCGTTGGTCTTCCAGAGCTCGCGGCCGGTCGTCCCGTTGGTCGCGACGAAGTACATGGTGCCGCCGATGGTGGTGAACCCGCTCGGCGTGCTGCTCAGATTCGCTCCGGGTCTGATGTTCTTGACCATCGCCGTTCCCGCCGCCGTGCCGTCGCTCTTCCAGAGCTCGATACCGCGCGTGCCGTCGTTGGCCTGGAAGCAGAGCGAGTTTCCGAGCACGCCCGATCTGAGGGTGGTCATGCTGTTGGCGCTACCGGGCCTGATGTTTTTCACCAGCGCGGTGCCGACCGCCGTGCCGTCGCTCTTCCAGAGCTCGATGCCGTTCTTACCATTGTTGGCGGAGAAGTAGATCCGCCCGGCAACCGCCCTGAGGCCGCTCGGATTGCTGCTCGCAGTAGCGGTGGTCGTGTTGATGTCCGCGACCATCACGGTGCCTGCGGTCGTGCCGTCGCTCTTCCATAACTCGCGGCCGTGGCTGCTGTCGCCGGCCGAGAAGAAGAGCGTGTTGCCGAGCACCACGAAGTTGCCCGGAATGCTGCCGGCGCCGGCGTTCGGATTGATGTCCTTTACGAGGACTGTCCCGCTCGCGGTGCCGTCGCTCTTCCAGAGCTCGACCCCGTGAGTGCCGTCGTTGGCGGCGAAGTAGAGAGATCCGTTTAGCGCCGTCAAGTCGCTCGGGAGGCTGTCTCCTACCGGGTCGATGTCCTTGAGCATGGCCGTGCCCGCGGCCGTTCCGTCGCTCTTCCAGAGCTCGAGGCCGTGCACGCCATCCGTGGCCTGGAAGTAGACGGCGCCGCCCACGACTTTGAGATCGATCGGATTACCCGAGTTGACCGGATTCAGGTCCTTGATCATGCGAACGCCGATCGTCGTCGCCGCCTCACTCCGAGTTGCTCGGGCGCCGGCGACGAAAGCCGCGAGGGCGCAGATCGAAACGACAATCGCCACTAAACGAATCGGATGGAATCTCACGACGGCCTCCTTGGCGCTAGAGCACGAACGAATCTAAAGCTGGCATAAGCATCCCACTCAGGCTCCGCTCGGACATCAGGAGTGTGTAAAAGCCGAGAAGAGCGCCGGCGGTGCTTCGAGCGGCATACGAAGTAATGCGCAACCCCGTCACGACGAGCGAAGCTTCGCTCGGACCGGCATTTCGCGCTCGAGCAAGGCCACGGTCTCGACGTGCGGCGTGTGCGGAAACATGTCGACCGGCTGGGCTCGTACCAGCCGGTAGCCCGCCTGCGTTTGCAGCTGCTTGAAGTCGCCGGCGAGGGTGGTCGGGTTGCAGGAGACGTAGACGATGCGCGGCGCCCCGGTCTCGGCCAGGCGGCGTAGGGCTTTCCCGGCCAGTCCGGCGCGGGGCGGATCGACGACGACGACGTCGGGCTCACCGGAACGCTCCTTCAGCTCGCGGATGACCTGGCCGACGTTGCCGGCGAAGAAGGCGATGTTGCCGACCGAGTTTCGCTCTGCATTCTCGAGCGCGCAGGCCACCGATTCCTCGGAGATCTCGATTCCCCAGACCGAACGCGCCTGCCGCGCCAGCGTCAGCCCGATCGTGCCGGTGCCGCAGTAGAGATCCCAGACCGTCTCGTCCCCCGTCAGGCCCGCGTACTCGCCGGCCAGCGAGTACAACTTCTCGGCCATCAGCGTGTTCGTCTGCAGAAAGGCGTTGGGGCGCAGCCGGAAGTTCAGACCGCACAGCTCCTCCTCGATCGCTTCCTCGCCCCAGATGAGCTTGGCCGGAACATTGGTGGTCTCGCCGACGCCGTCGTTGACGGCCCAGTAGATCGAGCGAACCTCGGGGAACTTAGTCAGCGAGCGGACGAGGAAATCAGAGTCGAAGGGCGTGTCCGAGGCCGTCACGAGCATCACCAGCGCCTGGCCCGTGTTGCGGCCTTCGCGCACTACTAGATGGCGCAGGTAACCGCGTTTCTCCTTCTGGTCGTAGGCCTCGAGCACCTCTTCGCGCGCCCACTCCACGACTGCGGCGCGGATCGAGTTGCCCAGCTCGGTCGTCAGCAGGCAGCGCTCGATCGGCAACAGCTCGTCCCAGCGACCGGCGCGGTGGAAGCCGAGCGCCGGACCCTCGGGCGTGGCCGAGAACGAGTACTCGAGCTTGTTGCGGTAGCCATAGATCTCCTCGGCCGGGATGATCGGCTCGAGCGGCGGCTCACTGATGCCGGCGATGCGAACGAGCGCGTCTTTGACCTGCGCGGCCTTCGCTTCGCATTGCACCTCGTAGGCGAGATCCTGGAAGCGGCAGCCGCCGCAGGCGCCGAAGTAAGGGCAGGGCGCCTCGACGCGACTCGGGCCCGCTTCGAGCACCTCGATCGTCTCGGCCTCGGCGTGGCTGCGCTTCACCTTGGTGACGCGGGCGCGCACGAGATCGCCGGGCAGCCCGCGGCGAACGAAGAGCACGAAGCCCTCCAGGCGCGCAACGCCGTTGCCGCCGAAGGCGAGCGACTCGATGCGGAGCTCGAGCTCCTGTTCCTTCGTTACCGGGGCGGGCATGGACAGGGAGCCTAGCTTGCGCACGGCCAGTGACGTAAGAGGCGGGCTGCGACGTATCCGGGTAGACGGGCGCGGGAGCCGCCGCCCGGCCCGTCAGTATGTCTCCAACCGCCACCCAGGAGGATCGATGATGAAGCGCTCCACGCTCGTTCTCGCAGTGATCGCGCTGCTCGTACTAGGCCTGACCACCGCGTGTGGTTCGCGCTTCCGTCCGGTGAAGAGGACGATCAGCGTCAGCGCCGACGCAACGATCAAGGCCAAGCCGGACCTGGCCAACTTCTCGTTCGGCGTCTCGAAGGACGGCTCGTCCGCGAGCCTGGCGCTGGCTGCCAACTCGTCGGCAATGCGCCGGGTGATCGCCGCGATCAAGAGGGAGGGCGTCGCAGCCCGCGACATCCAGACACAGCAGGTGAGCGTCAATCCGATCACGAACTCGAGCGGGAGCGTCACCGGCTACAACGCCTCGAACTCGGTCAGCGTCGACCTGCACGAGGTCTTGAAAGCCGGCCGGCTGATCACGCAGGTCACCGCCGCCGGCGCGAACCTCGAGAGCGGGCCGACCTTCTCGGTGGAGAACACGGATCTCACCTACGAGAAGGCGCTCAACGAGGCGCTGGACAAGGCTCAGGCGAAGGCCGCTTCGATGGCCAAGCACGTCGGCCTCAGTCTGGGTAAGCCCGCCACGATCAAGGAAGGGACACAGAGCGTGGTGCCGATTTTTGCGGCTCTCGACAGAACGGCTCCGAAGGCGCAGGCTCAGGGAGTGGCCCCGGTTCAGCGCGGTCGCATTCAGGTGAGCGCCTCGGTCGTGGTGGTGTACTCGGTCGGCTAGCGCGCTCGAGCCGCTCGTCCCCGGTGCATGCCCCGTGCCTGGCACCGGGAGGCGTTCGAAATGAACGTGGCCGAGCGGCTTACGGCTTACGGCTGACGCAGACGAACTCGTTGTAGGCGAACACTCGCCCGAGCAGGCGCGGAAAAGGGAAGGAGAAGTCGCGAAGCCGAACGAGGCCCAGCTCGTCGGAGACGCCGCGCAGACGACCCAGATCCATGAACTCCACGTGTGTGGAGTCGGTGCGGAAGCCGGCTTCCTGAGGGGTTATCAGGATCAGCTTCCCGCCCGAGCGCAGCTGGGGAAGATACTTCTGGAGGAGCTCCAGCAGCTGATCTCGCCGCATGTGCTCGGCCACGTGCGCCAGCAGGAGTGAGTCGAACGCGCCGGCCCGATTCCATTCCGAGGCCGAGTATTCCTCGGGAGTGAAGGCGCGAAAACCCGCCTCGCGCGCCACGGCCACCACGTAGGGGTTCGTGTCCACCCCGACCGCGTTCCCGCCCAGGTGCGCGAGATTGCGCCCGATCCCGCACCCCACCTCGAGCGTGAAGCCAGGCTCGAGCCGGCGTAGGTTCCAGCGGTAAGGAGCCTGGACGCGCAGAAGCGTCTTCCATTTCGAGGATTGAAGGCGAACGAGTCGCTCGCAATACTCGCGGTCGCGGATGTCGGTGGCGTCTTCGGCCATGTTCTCGGTCAACCCGCTTCTAGTCCAGCACGCTCACGAACACCTTGCGCGAGCGCGGCCCGTCGAACTCGCAGAAGAAGATCCCCTGCCAGGTGCCTAGCGCCAGCCTGCCGCCGTCGAGCGGGACCAGCACCTGCGGGCCGATCAGAGTGGCGCGGATGTGCGAGGGTGCATTCTCGTCGCCGGCTTCCCAGTGCTTGAACGGCCAGCCGTCCTCGACGATGCGCTCCAGCGACATCTCCAGGTCGCGGGCGACATTCGGGTCGGCATGCTCGTTGATCGTTACGCCCGCCGTGGTGTGCGGCACGAAGACGAGCACGGCGGAGCCTTCGACCTCATTGCCGAGCGCCCGGCGCACGCCCTCGGTGATGTCGATGAGCTGGGTCTTGCGTTCGGTTTTTACGGCAATCTCGCGCACGGCCACTATCCTAAGCGCATGTCGGGGGGACCGGGACCTGATCGATTGCTCGACGGCTACCGCGAGCGGGCCGACCGCTTCCTGGCGGAGCTCGAGGAGGAGACCTACCGCCATTTCGCCGGGCTGAAGCCCGAGCTAGAGCTCGCCGAGATCCATGAGCGCTACAGCGATCTGACGTCGCTGGAGCAAGCACGCCGGATCGGCGAGCGGGTAGATGGAGCGGGGCCTATGCGCGAGCTCTGGCGTTTCGCCTGCGAGGGCTACCTGGGAGCTGTCACGCGCGCCGGGGACGAGCGCTTGGCGACGCTCGAAGCCAGACTGGATGTCGATTCGGACGGCGAGCGGATCGCCTTCCGCATGCTCGGCCCGGAGATGGCGAACTCGGGCGATCGCGAGCGCCGAGCCCGGCTCGAGCAGGCTCGCTCGGTCTTGGTCGAGCAGGAGCTGAATCCGATCATGCTCGACCTGCGCGAGCGTCTCCGCGCGGCGGTGCTCGAGCTGGGCGGCGAGTCGGCGGTCGACCTGTACCGACGCTTCGGCTTCCCGCTTGACGACCTGGCCGCGCAAGCCGGCTCGTTCCTGGCCGAGACCGAGGGTCTGTACGAGCGTGCGCTGGAGCGGCTACTTGGGATGCGACTTGGTTTGCGCCTCGATCAGGTGGCCCGCTACGACACACCGCGGCTCTTTCGCGCCAAGCACTGGGACGCCGCCTTCCCGGCCGAGCGCATGCTCTCGGCGCTCAAGGCGACACTGGCCGGCCTGGGCATCGATCTACGCAGCCAGCAGAACGTGGAGATCGACGTCGCCTCGCGGCCGAGCAAATCGCCGCGTGCCTTCTGTGCGCCGATCGAGATCCCGGGCAGGGTCGTGCTGGTGATCAGCCCGATCGGCGGCCCCGACGACTGGCGAGCGCTCTTCCACGAAGCGGGCCACACCGAGCACTACGCCCACACCTCGGCCGATCTGCCCTTCGAGCACCGTCGCCGCGGCGACGACGCCGTTACGGAGGGCTGGGCTTTCCTGTTCGAGGGGCTGATCTCCAGTCCGGCCTGGCTGACCCGCCTGCTCGGCGCGGAGGAGGCGCGCGAGCTCGACTGGGAGGGAGCGGTGCAGAAGCTCTACTTCGTGCGCCGCTACTGCGCCAAGCTCCAGTACGAGCTGGAGCTACACGCGGCAACCGACCTGAGCGAGATGCCGGCGCGCTACGTGGAGCTGCAGCGCAAGGCGACACTTATCGAGCCGAGCGCGGCCGACTTCCTGCGCGACCTCGATGAGGGCTTCTACTGCACCTCGTATCTCCGCGCCTGGGCGTTCGAGGCGCGCGTCCGCGCTCACCTCTGTACGCGCTTCGGCTCGGCCTGGTTCGAGAGCCCGGAGGCGGGGAAGCTCTTGCACGAGCTCTGGTCGCTGGGTCAGCGCCTGAGCGCAGACGAGCTCCTGCAGGAGCTCGACGGCTCGCGCCTGGATCTCCTCGCGCTTGCGGCCGAGCTGGGCGAGACGCTCGAGCCGGCGTAAGGCGGGAGGCGGCCGAAGCCGCCTCCCGCTCGGTGCTCGCTTGGCTGGTCGCTATTCCTTCTTCTGGGCCTTGCCCTCGATCGCGCCGGCCTCGCTCTTCGCGACCGGAATTCGATGCGGCTTGGGCTGCTCGGGCTTGCGAACTCGCAGCTCCAGGACGCCGTTCGAGTAGCTCGCCTTGATGTCCGCCTCGGTCACGCCTGCGGGCAGCGAAATCGTTCGCTCGAAGCTACCGAAGTGGCGCTCGTAGCGACGGAAACCGTCCTGCAAGCTCGTCTCCTCGCGCTCCCTCTCGGCGCTGACACTGAGAGCGCCATCCTCGAGCTCGACCGAGATCTTCTCCTCGGGAATGCCCGGCAGATCGACGGCATAGACAACTTCGTTCTGGCTCTCCCAGACGTCCAGAGCCGGAATCCAGGCGCGCGCCGTGTGCTCGCCGGCACCTTCGGCGTAGATCATCCTGCGCATCTCGTTTTGGAGGCCGGCCAGCTCCCTGAATGGATCGAATCGAACTAGTGTGGCCATCTCAACCCCTTCCTTCCGTACTTTGATGGCGTCGTTAGAATAAAACCTAAGTCCTTTATTGTCAAGGCTACGGATCGCTAAACTCAGCGCCTTCTCATGGCGCATCTGCCGACCAACGCACTCAAGGGAAGACACTTCCTCCGCGTCGCCGACTGGAAGCCGGGCGAGCTGAAAGCCGTGCTCGATCTCGGCGACGAGCTGAAGATGCTTCTCACCAGAGGCCGGCCGCACAAGCTTCTCCCGGGCCGCTCGATCGCGCTGATCTTCAACAAGGCCTCTACCCGCACGCGCGTCTCCTTCGAGGTCGGCATCTGCCAGCTCGGCGGCACGGGCGTCAGCATCACCGCCGCGCACACGCACCTGGCCCGGGGCGAGACGCTCAAGGACACCGCGAGCGTGCTCTCGCGCTACGTGGACGCCATCGTCATCCGCACCGGCGCCCACTCCGAGGTCGAGGAGACGGCCGCTTACTCCAGCGTCCCGGTTTTGAACGCGCTGACCGACAGCTCTCATCCCTGCCAGGCGCTGGCCGACGTGATGACGATTCGCGAGCGCTACGGCCGGCTCGACGGAGTGCGCCTCGCCTATTTCGGCGACGGCAACAACGTCTGCGCCTCGCTGATGGTCGCCGCCGCCAAGCTCGGCATGAGCTTCGTGGCAGCTTGCCCGCCGGGCTACGAGCCGACCGAGCAGGCGTTGGCCGACGCACGCGAGGCTGCCGAGGAGAGCGGAGCGAGCATCGAGATCGTGAGCGACCCCGCGCGAGCGGCAGACGGAGCCGACGTCCTCTACACCGACGTCTGGGTGAGCATGGGCCAGGAGGAGGAGCAGGACAAGCGCCTGGCCGACTTCCAGGGCTACTCGATCGATGAGCGCCTGCTCGCGCTCGCCCGGCCCGAAGCCTTCGTCATGCACTGCCTGCCGGCGCATTACGGCGAGGAGATCTCGGAGGAGATCGCCCATGGCCCGCGCTCGGC